>JAQXHW010000130.1 GCA_029007475.1 Oscillospiraceae bacterium
CTTGTTTGTTGATTCCGACGATTGGATTAAACCGAGAATGATTGAGGATATGCACTGCCGCATAATTGAAGGCAATAGTGACTTAGTGTCTTCCGGAGTAGTATGGGTTAACGAGGACGGTGTTGAAATCAGGAATGCAACCGTTAGTGAGAACTGCGTATTAAATACTGAACAGGCAATGGCAGAGCTTATTAATGACAGAAAACTTAAACAGCATGTGTGGAACAAGCTATACAAAGCCGACCTGATAAAAAACATTCCGTTTGATAAAGGCAAGTATCATGAAGATGTTTTCTGGTCATACAAGGTTATTGGGGAAGCAAAACGGATTTCGATAGAGAAAAACTCATATTATTTTTACGTACAGCGTTCAGAAAGCATAATGGGAGAAAAATATTCTGCCAAAAGGCTTGATGCTTTGGATGCTATGAAACTAAGATGTGAATATATGAAAAAGAACTTCCCGAAGCTGTATAATAATGCAATTAATGTATATATTGGCAGTTGTATGTACCATTTACAGCTTGCCTTATCTGCAGGTGCTGATAAAGAAGTGATAAGCAATATAAAGAACAGGATTGGTTACAGAAGTAACGGTAATGTTTTTGAGAATCTGGCAGGCAAGCAGAAGTTGTGGATGCACATGTTTTTATGTATGCCTACTGCTACCTGTAAATTGCGAAATTTGCTAAAGATTGGAATATAATTATGAAAAAGGTAATGCTTGTTTTCGGCACAAGGCCGGAAGCGATAAAAATGTGTCCGCTTGTAAACGAGTTAAAGTCGAGAAAAAATATTATAACAAAAGTATGTGTCACAGGTCAGCACCGTCAGATGCTTGATCAAGTGCTCGAAATTTTCCGAGTCGAGCCTGATTACGATTTATCGATAATGAAGGACAAGCAGACCTTGTTTGATATTACAACAAATATCTTAATCAGAATCAGAGAAGTTCTTGAGATTGAAAAGCCTGATGTTGTCCTCGTACACGGCGATACCTCAACGACTTTTGTTACGGCGCTTGCGTGTTTTTATCTTCAGATTCCTGTCGGACACGTTGAGGCAGGCTTGCGTACATACAATATTTATTCTCCTTATCCCGAGGAATTTAACAGACAGGCAGTCGGAATTGTTGCAAAGTATAATTTTGCGCCTACCGAGATGTCAAAAGAAAATCTAATAAGAGAGGGAAAAAATCCTGACAGTATTTATGTGACAGGCAATACAGCGATTGACGCGCTTAAAACTACCGTCAGAGATGACTATACGCACCCTGAGCTTGAATGGGCAAAGGACAGCCGGCTTATTATGCTTACCGCCCACAGGAGAGAAAATCTCGGCGAGCCCATGCACCGTATGTTTCGTGCAATCCGCAGGATAGTGGACGAAAATCCCGATGTAAAGGTGATTTATCCGATACATATGAACCCGGTTGTAAGGAAAGCGGCAGATGAAGAACTTCGAAATGACGACAGAATACATATTATAGAGCCGCTTGATGTGCTTGATTTCCATAACTTTCTGGCAAGGAGCTGTTTGATTCTTACCGACAGCGGGGGAATACAGGAGGAAGCTCCGTCGCTGGGCAAACCGGTGCTCGTTATGAGGGATACAACCGAGCGTCCGGAGGGCATAAAAGCCGGTACACTCAAGCTTGTAGGTACCGACGAAGAGATTATTTATACAGAAGTTAAGAGACTTCTTACAGATAGAGAAGAATATGAAAAAATGAGCAAGGCATCAAATCCTTACGGCGACGGCTTTGCCTCCAAGAGAATAGCGGATGTTTTGGAGAAAAACTAATGAGTTCAAATAATATCTTTTCAAAAATTTTTTGAAAGCCTTGGTATGAATGGTCTAATTCTACAAAAGAAGAAAGACAAGAAATGAAAGAGAAATTGAAAGATACTTTTGGATACGTAAAGTGAGTGATATTATGCCTGAAATCAGCATTGTTGTACCTGTATATAGAGTCGAAAATGTATTGCATTACTGCATTGAAAGCATACTAAATCAGACGTATGTTAATTTTGAACTTATTCTTGTCGATGATGGATCACCTGATAATAGCGGCAGGATTTGTGATGAATATGCCGAAAAAGACAAAAGAGTAAAAGTGATACACAAACAAAACGGCGGTGTTTCAAGCGCAAGAAATGAAGGCGTTGAGGTTGCAATTGGAGAATATATCTGTTTTGTTGACAGCGATGATTATCTTGAAAAGGACTATCTTGAAACATTAATTGGCACAAAGAAAGAATATCCGGATTTTGAGAACATTTGGTGCTATTTCCGAACCTGCGACAAATATGATATGGATGATAATAATGATGAGGAGGAGTTGTCAGAAGCAGAATGTTATAGTGTAAGAGATATTATGACTTTGCACGAAAAATGGTTAGATGCCGGACCGTATTGCAAACTGTATAGCAGAGAAGTTATTAATAATAATAATTTAAAATTTGACAAAAATCTTTCTCTTGGAGAAGACCTTACTTTTAACTTTAATTATTTGGATTGCACTAATGGAAACATTTTAGTGATAAATAGATTTGTGTATAATTATGTTCAATTAAGTGATGATAGTTTATCGAAAAAATATTACCCCGATATGCTTGAGATT
>JAQXHW010000131.1 GCA_029007475.1 Oscillospiraceae bacterium
CAACAATGAAATTTCTATATCACAAATATCTATTTTATTTTTAGAAATTAACAGTAAAAGCAAGTCAAGAGGCCCTTCAAAAACCGACAGCTTATACTGGAGAGGTGCTATATCCGGCATAGCTGCCACCTCCTATACTCAGAAAATCAGAAACTAAACAAGCAGATATTTACTAAAAAATCTGTTGCGTAACCCATTATACCGCTGAATGCCCCAGCAAACATAAGCACATAAAGGCCTAAAAAGAAGAACCTCTGATATCTGTAACAAAACTCCACAGCCCTTTGGGGCAAGAACAAAAACAACACCTTGCTGCCGTCAAGTGGAGGTATGGGAATCATGTTAAACACAGCCAAGTTCACATTAATAACAACGTAATATAATAAGAACATAAGTATATACTGACCGAATCCAAGATAGAAATCCACAGTCATGTTACTGACAGCCAGTCTGTAAATAAGTCCGCCAACCATTCCGCAGAGAATATTTGACACAGGTCCTGCTAAGGCGGTAAGAGCCATATAGAGCTTTGGTCGCTTGAAATACGAGGGATTAACAGGTACGGGCTTCGCCCAACCGAAGCCAACAAGGAGCATACAAAGTGCGCCCATAGGGTCAATATGCGCTAAGGGATTTAGGGAAAGTCTGCCTTTGTATTTTATCGATTTATCACCCAGAAGGAGCGCTACTCCTGCATGAGCAAACTCGTGAATAGGCAATATTAGAAAAACCATTAGGGCAATTACGAGAATCTGTAAAATTGCGGTTTCAATGGTAAGTTCGCCTCTTATAGCGTTAAATAACATACATTACCCCCAAAAACTAAAAAATACCACTTCTCCTATCCCGAACCTGTCGAAAAATAGGTACTACTACTCATAATAATAAACATATATATTCATTATATAATAAGTATTAAAAAAAAACAAGAAAAGTTTTTTCAAAAAACACTTGCATTTTATCGTACTTTCTGTTATTATGATTGAGTTACAAAAGAAACTATGTCATTTAAGGAGGTGCAGAAGCATGGCAAAATGTGATTTCTGCGGAAAGGACGTTAAGTTCGGTATTAAGGTTTCTCACTAACACAGACGTTCAAACAGAACCTGGAAGCCCAATGTACAGAGAGTAAAAGCTGTTGTAAACGGTACAACCAAGCACGTTTATGCTTGCACCCGCTGCTTACGTTCAGGTAAAGTTCAGAGAGCTGTTTAATTTTTCTGAAATTAATACGCATGGCAAATCCCCTTGATTTCGATCAAGGGGATTTTTGTTTTATATCCGTACACGCAAGAAAGTCATATTCATATGCAAAAAAAGCCGCCCTGCATAAGCAGAGCGACCTTTTTATTTCAAAATTTGAAATTAACCTGCAATCTCAGCGCGGAGAGCCTCCATGTCGGGTTTCTCGGTGTAAACTTTAATGAAGCTGCCCTTGTTTACGAGATGGTAGTCATCAATAACTACCCAAATCTCAGAAGCGGTAATGTTTTTATAGTCTGCACTCTGAGGTGAGCCGTTGTTGGAGATGATGATAGAATAAGCTACACCATCGGGGAGAGCTGCGTCGATTGAGTACCAGCCGTCGCCTTCAGGAAGCATAGCAACGCCGGGCCATTTGCTGAATGCGTTGGTGCTGCCTGCCCATGCCCAGATATAGGGTGTCCATTTAGCAGATTCATCAAGGTGAATTGCATGAATCTTGTAGCCGGTTGCGGAGTATAAATAATAGTAGTTAACCTCGGTACGTCCGCCGGGAGTAATGCCCTCTGCGTTATCGGGGAGCTTGGTTTCGTCTAATGCGTAAAGCTCGATATCAATAGGAGCAGTTTTGTACTCTGCCCCTACTCTGTACTTTTTAACAATGGGAGCAGAAAGAGTAGCCTCTGTGCCGTCGTCCTTAACTGTTAAGAAGTTAGTGGTAACAGTAGCTATGCTGACATTAATATTGGCAATGTGCTTCTGGAGCATTGTTGCATCCTTAACATTTACTTCATTGTTATAGTCGTAGTCAGCAAGAACACTCTTCTCTTCATCAAGTGTAACAAGCATTGCAGCTGCTTTCTGAACTACGGTTGCATCCCTGATATTAACATCACCGTCTCCGTTTAAGTCACCCTCGATAAGAGAAGGAGCAACATAAGGCTTGTAGAAATAGGTAATATTCTTTGTACCCTCAGCAAAGGTACCGATTGCGTCACCCTCGGTCTTATCTATTTCGTATTCAAGAGCGAGAGAGGAATCGGATAAAGTGGCGTAGCCTGAGCCTATCTCACCGGTGATAACCTGAGAGGATAAGGTCTTACCTGTTTTGGAGTCAACATGCTTTACAATAATCTTTCCGTCGCCGGACTCAAGACCTACTTTCTCGTAGCTTGCTTTATCAACAGCGATAAGGCAGCTTGAAGGAGCAACGGAGAAGGTGTTACCCTCTACCTCGTAAAGAGCATCAAGACCTGCGATTGTGTTATCAGCGATAACAACCCAGTTCTGAACTGTGTCATCCTTCATGGTAACCTCAACAGTCTCGAAAGGATTAGAGTTGTAGATAACGGCAATCTTATCCCACTCGCCCTCGGTATCGTTGCTTACCGTGAAGCCGATAGTCTCGCTGATAGCAGTAAGAGAGTTGTTGAAGGTGTAGTTAGAGGATACGGAAGTATCGCCTGTTGTAAAGGGAGAGAAAGCCTTACGGATATCAATAATACCTCTGTAGTAGGAAACAAGATCAGCGTTTGATGCTACAAGCTCCCAATCAATCTGGTTTAATGCAACAGACGATTTGTAGCTGTTGTGGTCACCATCTTTGGAACGTGCCATCTCTTCGCCTGCAAGGAAGAAACAGACACCCTGTGATGTGCCTACAATGGCAGCGCTGAGCTTATTCATTTCAATGAGGTCCGCATATCTCTGGCGATAGTTGGAATCCTCGCCGTATACAGAAGCAACCAGTCTGTCATAGAGAGTATGGTTATCGTGGCAATCTGCGTAAGTTACGCACTGAGAGGGAGCAACAGGCTTCCATGTGCCGCCACGGCCTACTGTGTTAGCACGGATGCCGTAGGTGATTCCGCCGGCACTTGATTTAGCACCCTGAATAAAGCCTGTGCCGGTTAAGGAGAATACGTTACCCTTAAGAGCATCACGAACCTGGTCGTTGAACATAGCGACTCTGTCGCTTACATACTGGGCGTTCTGCTGATAACAGCTTAATGTATTTGTGCCTGCGCAGGTAGTTGTATCGAATACGGAGGAGGAAGCATTCCAGCCCTCGCCGTACATGATAGTTCTTGCGTCGATTTTATCCAGATCTTCACGAATAAGGTTCATAGTCTCGGCATCGTGAATACCCATGAGGTCAAAACGGAAGCCGTCAACATGATACTCCTCTGCCCAATAACGGCAGCTATCAATCATGAACTTTCTGAACATTGCACGCTCGGAGGCTGTATCGTTGCCGCAGCCTGAGGCATTTGACCAACCGCCGGAGGCGTTCTTTCTATAGTAATAGTTGGGAACTGCAAGCTGGAAGTTGGAGTTGTCACTATCGTATGTGTGGTTGTAAACAACGTCCATAATAACGCCGATTCCTGCCTCGTGGAGAGCCTGAATCATTTGCTTACATTCCTTAATACGAACATTACCGTCGTAGGGATTGGTGGAATAATAGCCTTCGGGAACATTGTAGTTCTTAGGATCGTAACCCCAGTTGAACTGATTATTGCTACCTGCCTCATCGACCGAACCGAAATCGTAGAAGGGGTTAATCTGGACATGAGTAACGCCAAGCTGCTTAAGATAGTCGATACCTGTTGAAACGTATCCCTCGCCGTTAAGGGTTGTACCCTTTTCGGTGAAAGCAAGGTACTTGCCGCGGTTTGCTTCGGATATACCGGAGTTTTTGTTTGCGGAGAAGTCTTTTACAACAACTTCCCAAACAACAGCGTCGGTCTGCTCATCAACATAGATATGAGCATCGTTCTCCCAACCTTCGGGGTCGGTAGAGTCAAGGTCAACAACCATGCCTCTGTTGCCGTTTACGCCTACTGCCTTGGCATAGGGGTCAACAAACTCAGAGGTTTTCTCCTTTCCCGTAACGAGAGCGTTGTTTGTTGCGGTGTAGGTGTAATAGACGTCCTTATAGTCGCCATCAACGGTAACTGTCCATACGCCTGTCCACTTCTCGCCGTCCATGAGTTTAGAAAGTTCATATGCGCCTAACTTGTCATCCTCTCCAGGACCTAATTCTGCTTTACTGCCTTTTGCGTACAGATTTACCTCTACATGGGAAGAGGTAGGTGCCCAAAGCTTAAAGGTTGTGCTCTCCGGTGAATAAAGAGCACCTAATTCGCCTGAGTAGGCATACTCCTTATCAAGAGCCTGAGCGGCTTTCTGATAAGGGTTTTTCACTTCGTCAATTGTCGCGCCT
Organism: Oscillospiraceae bacterium; assembly: GCA_029007475.1. Lineage (GTDB taxonomy): Bacteria > Bacillota > Clostridia > Oscillospirales > Acutalibacteraceae > Ruminococcoides. The sequence goes on from JAQXHW010000131.1 coordinate 4,430, forward strand.
GTCTCGGCAAGTGAATCGGATACTTCCTCAGCACTTACGGAAACCAAAGCGACTGTTGCTATACTCATAATCATGAGAACAGCCAACAACATCGAAATGACACTTTTGATTTTCATTCGAAAAATCCTCCTTTTGTTTTTATATTTATCTGATTTGGGGTCAAACCCCCACAGAACAAATACCTTATTTCTCAAATTCACATTTAGGAACAAGTATGAGTGCGCTTGTTGCACCAATGCAAATCTTATCGCAGTACTCGCCGATAGGTTCAAGTCCTGCTTTTTCGCTGTCTGCTACGGCAACGAAGCAACCCTCAAGACCGAATTTTTTCAGGTCAAAGGTCTGCTCAAAGCGGGAGCCGTTGAATATTAATAGGAGCTTACCCCACTCGCCCTCAGCGTCGTTCTCAATGGTATAGGCAACGGCTGTATCGGAGAAATCGTAAAACTTAATTTTGTTTTTAACGGTATCGGCTGTGTTATCTCTGAAAGCAGAGAAGCTCTTTCTAAGGGAAATTAGACCCTTGTAGTATTCAACTACATCGGCGTACTCCTCAAGTCTGGTCCAATCAATTCTGTTGATGCTTGAGGGACTCTTGTAGCTATTGTGGTCGCCGAGCTTTGTGCGCGCCATTTCCTCACCGGCTACCATAAAAGGAATACCCTGACTTGTAAGGATAATTGCGGCGGAGAGCTTTTGCATCTTAACAAGCTCCTCATATCGCTTTGTATAGTCGACAGAATCACCGATTACGGTAAAGCAGAGTCGGTCATAAAGCGTTCTGCCGTCGTGACAGGAGTTGTAGTTTACAGCCTGAGAGGGACATTTTGCCCAATGTCCTACCTCGCCGCAGATACCGCGGCATATATTGCACTTCCGAGAGCCGTTTTGCAGGAAGCCCGTGCTGTGTTCATCAAACTCCGTACCCTTTAAGGCGTCGCGGATATTATCGCAGAAAGCCCCAACGGTGTCGGACAGGAGATGAATATTACTCTGGTTTGCCAGCAGGGTGCCGCTTTCGGCATGGGTGTTCATTTGCCAAGCCTCGCCGTAGGTAAGAATTTTCTCACCCTCAGGGAGCTTATCAAGCTCCTTACGGATAAGCTTCATGGTTTCAACGTCGTGAAGTCCCATGATATCGAAGCGGAAACCGTCAAGGTGGTATTCCTCGACCCAGTACATTATGGAATCGAGCATAAATTTTCTGAACATCAAATGCTCAGACGCGGTATCGTTGCCGCAATAGGAGCCGTTTGCCCATGAGCCGTCCTCGTTATAGCGGTAGTAATAGCCCGGAACGGAAATATCAAACCATGAATTCTCGGCATAGTATGTATGGTTATAGACAACGTCCATAACCACCGAGAGTCCTGCGTCGTGGAGAGCTTTTATCATAGCCTTGCACTCGCGGATTCTCGTTACACCGTCATAAGGGTTTGTTGAGAAGCTGCCCTCGGGACAGTTGTAGTTTTTAGGGTCATATCCCCAGTTGTACTGGTCCTCTTCAGAGCTCTCGTCAACTGAGCCGAAATCGTAAAACGGGTTAATCTGCACGCAGTTTACACCCAAGGATTTAAGATAATCAACACAGGTAGCGGCGGCATTTTCTGCACCGTTCAGTGTTGTGCCGTTGTGGGTAAACGCCATGAACTTGCCTCTATGCTCCTCCGGCACACCGGAGGACACGCAGTAGGAGAAATCCCTAACCTGTACCTCCCAAATTATCGCATCGGTAGGTTTATCTAAGAGAACTCTCTTATCGTTTTCAAAGCCCTCGGGGTTGGTCTTTGAAAGGTCGACTACCATAGAGCGGTTGCCGTTTACACCGCAGGCTTTGCAGTAAATATCGGCGGTTTCTCTCTCGCCTATTCCCTCGTGATTTACAAGATAGCTGTAAAATACTCCGTGAAGGTCACCCTCGGCTTTGTAGCTCCAAACACCGGTTTCTTTATCAAGCGTCATAGAGAAGACTCCCAGATTTTCAGCGCCCTCTTCTTTATCGCTGCCTGTTTTGAAAAGGCAAAGCTTTACGGAAAGTGCGGCAGGCGACCAAAGCCTGAACTCTGTTGCACTCTTTGAATAGATAGCGCCTAACTCTCCGTCAAAATAAAACCTATCGAGATTTTTTCCCGAAACGGAAAGAAGTTTTTTATAATCTGTCATAAAAAAGGCATCTCCTGTGGCATAATTATTTACAGTATATGATTATACCACACAAGTAACAAAAAATAAAGATGATTTCTGTTATTTTGATACAAAATTATAGCCAAATTTTATCTTCATTTTTTGTACAGTTAAGCATTAACCGAAATAAAAGGTACTTCTGTCGGACAGCTCATCCTCAATAAAAAGCAGCCGGTTATACTTTGCGGTACGTTCCCCTCTGCAAGGGGCGCCTGTCTTTATCTGGCCTGAATTCACCGCAACAGCCAAGTCTGCAATAGTTGTGTCCTCGGTTTCTCCCGAGCGGTGAGAGATAACCGTCTTATAGCCGGCTCGGTGAGCCCTATCTATTGCCTTGAAGCTCTCGGTTAGGGTACCGATTTGATTTACCTTTACGAGAATTGCGTTTCCCGCACCCATGCTTATTCCCTGAGAGAGACGTTTTTCGTTTGTGACGAAAAGGTCGTCTCCTACAATCTGTACCTTATCGCCCAAAAGCTCTGTTATCTTCACAAAGCCTTCCCAGTCGTTTTCGGATAAGGGGTCCTCGATGGATACGATCGGATACATGGCGCAGAGCTTATCAAAATAGGTTATCAGCTCCTGTGTGGTCATGTTGATGTTTCTCTTGGGGAGATGATAGACTCCGTCCTTGTACCACTCAGAAGCTGCGGCATCAAGGGCGATTTTGGTATTATCGGAATTGTAGCCTGCTTTTTTGACGGCTTTCATAATAATCTCAATCGCCTGTTCATCGCTTTCCAAATCCGGAGCAAAGCCACCCTCATCGCCTACTGCGGTAGACTTTCCCAAGCTGTGCAGAATACTTTTAAGAGACATATAGATTTCAGAGCACTGTCTGAGTCCCTCCGAGAAGCTGTTTGCCCCCACGGGCATAATCATAAACTCCTGAATATCAATATTATTCGAGGCGTGTGCGCCGCCGTTTAGAATATTCATCATGGGCACAGGCAAACGGTTTGAAAAAGCGTTTCCCAGATAACGATACAGTGGGAGCTTAAGCTGTTTCGCCGCCGCTTTTGCCACAGCTAAAGAGACCGCCAAAATTGCGTTAGCGCCTAAGCTGCTCTTATTCTCGGTTGAGTCGAGCTTAATCATAATATCGTCAATCTGCTCCTGATTAAAGGCTGACTTTCCCACAACGGCAGGAGCTATCAAGGTATTGATATTAAGAACGGCTTTGCTTACACCCTTTCCGCAGTAGGCCTGCTCTGCGTCCCGAATCTCAACCGCTTCATACTCTCCCGTTGATGCACCCGAGGGCACCATCGCCACGGCACTCTCGCCCGATTTAAGAGTCACCTCAGCCGCGACCGTAGGAAAACCTCTCGAATCCAAAACGGCAATTCCTTTTACCTTATCAATAAAATATTCCATAATGTACCTCCTTTTTTCTTATTATCCTCTTAACTCTTCCGAATATTCGTAACACATCTTAAACCTTGGGTATATTATTTATTAGAAAGGAGGTTTCACTTTGGAAACTGTACTCTATACTGTTTTACCGGGTAATACTCTCTGGGGTATCGGCAACTTCTTCGGCACAACCGTTGAAGAAATCGCCCGGCTCAACAATCTTTCCGAGGTAGATATTATATATCCCGGGCAGGTGCTGAAAATCCCCGTAGGAAGACCCATGCCCCCTCAATATTACGCTGTCCGTCCTGAGGACACACTTTACTCTATTGCATCCCGCTACGGCTTAACCGTGGGAGATATCCTCTCTATGAATAATTTAGGAAATCCTAACCTTATCTTTCCGGGTCAGATCATTAAACTCAGATAAAAACCGCCGCAGTTCAAGAAAAGAGCTGCGGCTACATATATTTTACTCGACAAACAAAATTTTATCTTTTCAAACATAATTTTCCATGGTATACTATTTTTATCATCATCTTGAGGTGTTACTATGGTTAAGCTGCTTTCGTCTATTTTTTTAAGAAGTAAGGATATCACCACAGAAGCAGGAAGACGTGCCTTGGGCATGCTTTGCAGTGTTTTGGGTATTTTTCTCAACATACTTCTTTTTGCAGGAAAACTCACCGCCGGTATGCTCTCAGGCTCAATCGCCATTACCGCCGACGCTTTCAACAATATTACCGACGCAGGCTCGTCAGTCATCACCCTTATCGGCTTTCGCTTTGCAGGTATGAAGCCCGACACCAAGCACCCCTTCGGTCACGGGAGATTTGAATATCTCTCAGGCTTAGTAGTTTCAATAATAATCATCATAGTTGGCTTTGAGCTTCTCACAACCTCTATCGACAAAATCATAAATCCCGAGGCTTTAAGCGGAAACATAATGATTTCAATTATCATTCTTGCAGCTTCGATTTTAGTAAAGGGCTATATGTTCTTTTACAACCGCCGAATAGGAAAAAAGATTAATTCGGCAGGCATGAAAGCTACTGCTATGGACAGTCTCTCTGACTGCGCAGCCACAACGGTTGTACTTATTTCCGTTATTATAGGTGCCGCAGCAAATCTTCGTATTGACGGCTGGTGCGGTGCCGCTGTCGCACTCTTTGTACTTTTCGCAGGCTTCAAATCCGCTTTCGAAACTCTTCAGCCCCTCTTGGGAACAAGTCCCGACGAGGAATTTGTTAAGAGCATAGAAAGTACAATAATGGAACACGAAATGGTAATCGGTATTCACGACATGGTTGTTCATGACTACGGCCCCGGCAGACAGATGGTATCTGTCCATGCAGAGGTTGACGGAAGCCAAAACATCTTTGTTATCCATGACGAGATTGATATTATTGAACAGGAGCTTCATAAAAAATTCGGCTGTGACATTGTAATTCACATGGACCCCATTGAAACCGACAATGAAACGGTAAATTCCTACAAAACCCAGGTAATCGCCCTTGTTAAAGGCCTTTACGAAAATGCTACCATTCACGATTTCCGTATGGTACCCGGCCCTACTCACAACAACCTTATTTTTGACGCGGTTATCCCCTACGAGATAAAAGAAAAAGAGGAAATTATCGAGGAGAATATTTGCAGGGAGGTTCATGAAAAGCTATCAAAATGTAACGCGGTTATTAAAATAGACAGACCCTTTACAAGTCACTGATATAAAAGGCGACTATACCTTTTTGCCGGGTATAGTCGCTTTTCTTATCTTCTCTTTGATTTTTGAGTTTGAGGCTTTTTTGTTTTCTTTGCCCCTGCCCTGTTCTTTTGGGGAGCTTTCTTTGTGCTTTTGCTCTCCTCGGTTTTAAGCGGCGCAACCAAACAGTTTTTGCCCGTACCGATAAGGTCATGGCGACCGGCCTTTCTCAAGGCATCTATTACAACCTTGCGATTTTCGGGCTTATAATACTGCAAAAGAGCCCTCTGCTGAGCCTTTTCCTGAGGTGTTTTAGGCACATATACCTTCTCCATGGTTAAGGGATCGATTCCCGTATAAAACATACAGGTTGAAACCGTACCCGGGGTCGGGTAAAAATCCTGTACCTGTTCGGGGTGAAGTCCCTCGGCCTTCAGAAATTTTGCAAGCTCTATTGCATCATTTAGGGTGCTTCCCGGATGAGAGGACATAAGGTAGGGC
>JAQXHW010000132.1 GCA_029007475.1 Oscillospiraceae bacterium
AGACTTTGCGGCCTCTCTTGTTTCGGCAATAATAACGCCCTTGCCCAGAGCAAGACCGTCAGCCTTGATAACTACGGGAATTTCGCAGGTCTCTAAGTAATTCAGAGCCTTATCCATGTCGCTGAAGGTTTCGTACTTCGCGGTGGGAATATTAAACTCCTTCATCATGTCCTTTGAGAAAATTTTTGAGCCCTCGATAATTGCGGCTTTACTCTCGGGGCCGAAGCAGGGAATACCTGCCTTATGTAAGCTGTCGACAGCACCCAAAACCAAAGGGTCGTCAGGGGCAACAACAGCGAATTCGATATTGTTCTCAACAGCGAATTTTGTAATGCCCTCGATATCCTTAGCCCCGATATTCACACAGGTGGCATCCTGCGCAATAGCACCGTTGCCGGGAAGTGCGAAAATCTCGGTTACCTTTTCGCTCTCGCGAAGCTTCTTAATAATGGCGTGCTCTCTGCCGCCGCCACCTACTACCATTATCCTCACGGTTACACCTCAAAACATCATAGTCTAATATATCACTTAATCCGAAAGGGAATTTCCCTTTCGGATTAGTATTTTCTTTGTGGCTCGCCGCCCTCATATTAACTGCGGAATACTCCCGCAGTTTCGGGAGGTTCAAGCCTTAATTGTTTCTATTAGTGGTGGAATAATCTCATTCCTGTGAATGCCATGGCGATGCCGTACTTATCACAGCACTCAATTACATTGTCATCGCGGATTGAGCCACCGGGCTCAGCAATATAGGAAACACCCGAGCGTCTTGCGCGCTCGATATTGTCGCCAAAGGGAAAAAATGCGTCAGAGCCGAGAGCAACGCCTGTGATTGAAGCGAGGTAATCGCGCTTCTCCTGTGCGGTAAGCTCCTCGGGCTTCTCTGTGAAAAGTCTTTCCCAGTTGCCGTCGGCTAAAACATCCTCGGACTGGTCGGAGATATAAACGTCAATGGCGTTATCTCTGTCGGGTCTGCCAACGCTGTCCTTAAAGGGAAGATTCAGTACCTTCTCATGCTGACGGAGATGCCAGATATCAGCCTTGTTGCCTGCAAGCCTTGTGCAGTGAATTCTTGACTGCTGACCTGCGCCAACACCGATAGCCTGTCCGTCTGTTGCGAAGCAAACGGAGTTTGACTGAGTATATTTAAGAGTGATTAAGGCGATGATAAGGTCGCGCTTTGCACTCTCGGGCATTTCCTTGTTAGCGGTTACAACATTCTCAAGGAGAGCCTCGTTAATTTCAAAGTTATTTCTGCCCTGCCGGAAGGTGATTCCGAAAACGTCCTTTGTTTCAACAGGATTGGGAACGTAGTCGGGGTCGATTTTTACAATATTATAGTTGCCGTTTCTCTTGGTTTTGAGAAGTGCAAGCGCGTCCTCGTCGTAACCGGGAGCAATAATGCCGTCAGATACCTCGCGCTTAATAATCTCAGCGGTCTTGAGGTCGCAGACATCGGAAAGAGCAATCCAATCGCCGAAAGAGGACATTCTGTCGGTGCCTCTTGCTCTTGCATAAGCACAGGCAAGGGGTGAGGAGTCTAAATCCTCGATATCGTCTACAAAGCAAGCCTTCTTGAGCTTGTCTGAGAGGGGCAGGCCTACTGCGGCAGAGGTGGGGCTTACATGCTTAAAGGAGGTAGCGGCAACCATACCTGTTGCCTCTTTAATCTCTTTTACAAGCTGCCAGGAGTTGAAAGCGTCAAGGAAGTTGATGTAGCCGGGCTTACCACAGAGGATTTCGATAGGGAGGTCGCTTTCGTCCTTCATAAAAATTTTAGCGGGTTTCTGGTTGGGGTTACAACCGTATTTAAGTTCAAATTCTTTCATTTTTCTGCTCCTTACTACATCAAAGAAGATGCTTATTTACCATTCTGTTTTCGGTCTCGCCTGTTGCAAGGTCAACGAAGCGTACATAGAGAGAAATCTTATTCTGCTCGTTGAGTGCGTTCCAAATTGCATTTGTAAACCAGTCTATATCACCCTTGATTGCAACTCTCTCAGGCTCACCCATAAAGGTGGGAATAGGATTGCCGTCGGTAACATAGGTGTGGATGAAGTGACCTACACCCGAAAGCGAGTTGTAAGCGAAGTTGTAGCGGTTGCAGGCAGTACCCTCTGCATCGGCACTCTTTAAGATATTCATCTTGTAGGTGAAGTCACCCTCGTCGAAGGTGAGCATACCGCTGATTCGGGGAGTGAAGTTGGGAGCGTCCGGCTCAAATTCACGGGTGGTAAGAGCCTGCTCGAAGCTGATACCCTGAGTTAACCCCTCATAAACCGTATCGGTCTGGTCGCCGTTCGTGACAATTAAGTTGTTTTCAAAAACACGGATAGGAGAATAGATGATGAGAGAGGGGTCGTCAACCTTTGAAGCATCAAAGGGATGAATAATAACCTCGTCCCCGTTCTCTACAAAAATTCTGTTGCGGCTGTTTTCAGATCTGCCCATAATGAAGTAAGCAACGACTGCCTTTTTGCCGTCCTCGGATTTACCGATTATGATACCTCTGCCGGGGTAGGTGTTATTTTCAAGAAGCTCTTTGGGACATAAATTTTCGTAAACGTTCATTACAGTACTCCTTTTTCTATGTTAAATTTCGCCTGATAAAATCTTTTTGCAGACAAGCTCCGTAGAAGCCGGAAGAATCTTCCACTCAGCATTCTCCAAAATTCTCGCTGAGAGAGTTTCGGGGGTATCCCCCTCCATAACCTCAACGGCCTTCTGCATAATAATCTCGCCGCCGTCGGGGATTTCGTTTACAAAATGCACGGTGGCACCCGAAACCTTAACGCCCTTTTCCAAAGCGGCTCTATGTACTCTCAGTCCGTAGAAACCCTCACCGCAGAAAGACGGAATAAGCGAGGGGTGGACATTGATAATACGCTTTGCGTATTTATCGGTAAAATCCTTGCTGAGTATTGCCATAAAGCCTGCAAGGACAATCAGTTCAACTTCGTGACTCTCAAGCTCTGCAATAAGCTTTGCTTCAAAGTCCTTTTGGTCGGTGCAGTTTTTCTTCTCAACGACAGCCGTGGGGATACCTGCGTTTTTGCCGCGTTCCAAAGAGTAGACCCCCGCTTTGTTGGAAAGCACTAAGGAAATTTCGCCGTTTTCGATAATTCCGCTGTTTACGGCATCAATAAGAGCCTGGAGATTTGTACCTCCGCCGGAAACCATAACGCCGATTTTAACCTTCCTTACCATAAGATAACTCCCTCGTCACTCTTTACGATTTCACCTAAAACGTAGGCGTCCTCGCCGGCATTTCTGAGAATTTCCAAAGCTTTCTGAGCATCTGACTTATTCACAACAATACTCATGCCGACACCCATGTTAAAGGTATTGAACATATCGCGCTCGGGAATATTACCTACCTCTGCAATAAGCCTGAAGATAGGAAGAATTTCCACGTCCTCGGTCTTTATCTTAGCAGAGAAGCCCTCGGGGAGACTGCGGGGAATATTCTCATAGAAACCGCCGCCGGTAATGTGGGAAATAGCCTTAACCTCAAGCTCCTCAATGAGCTTCAGCACAGGCTTAACATATATTTTAGTAGGAGTTAAGAGGGTCTCGCCCAAGGTCTTATCTCCTAAGATTTCATACTTTTTGCCAAGGTCGGCATTCTCAACGTCAAAAACCTTTCTGACGAGAGAGAAGCCGTTTGAGTGAACACCGCTTGACTTAAGAGCGATAATAACGTCGCCCTCGGACACCTTGCTGTTGTCGATAATTTTCTTTTTATCAACAATACCTACTGCAAAACCTGCAAGGTCGTAGTCCTCCTTAGGCATCATGCCCGGGTGCTCTGCGGTCTCGCCGCCGATAAGTGCGGCACCTGACTGAACACAGCCCTCACAAACACCGCTTACGATGCTTGCGATTTTCTCGGGAATGTTTTTGCCGCAGGCAATATAGTCAAGGAAGAAAAGGGGCTTTGCGCCGCAGCAAATAATATCGTTTACGCACATGGCAACGGCATCAATACCTATGGTGTCGTGCTTGTCCATTAAAATTGCCAGCTTAACCTTGGTACCGCAGCCGTCCGTTCCGCTTACCAGAACAGGCTCCTCCATACCCGCAGTATTAAGACCGAAGCAGCCTCCAAAACCGCCTACATCATCAATAC
>JAQXHW010000133.1 GCA_029007475.1 Oscillospiraceae bacterium
TTATGTCAAAGCGCCTGCTTTTTCTTTCTCAAAGCTCAGCGGCATGGATGCTTATCTGTCGCCTGAAATGAAGTCTACCGGCGAAGCTATCGGTTACGACGAAAAACTGCACCGTGCCGCTTATAAGGCTATGATAGCTTCCGGCATTACGCTTCGAAATTACGGAACGGTGGTTGTCAGCGTAGCAGATGAGGATAAGGAGGAAACACTTCCTCTTATTCGCCGTTTTTACAATATGGGCTTCAATATTGAAGCAACAACCCTTACTGGAGAATTCCTAAAGGCAAACGGTATCCGCACACGAATCCTCCACAAGCCCAGCGAAGGCAGCGAAGAGGTTTTGGATTCCATTCGTGCAGGCTATGTAAGTTATGTTATTAATACCCGAGCAATTTTGTCGGGCAAGCATTACGGCGACGGTATTGCTATTCGCCGATGCGCCGCACAGAACAACATCGCCATGCTGACAAATCTTGATACGGTAAGAATGTTGCTTGACGTTTTGGAAGAGGTTACCTTGGGTATTTCCACTATAAATGAGAGGTAGAAAAATGCACTTTACAAAAATGCACGGTCTTGGAAACGACTATTTATATGTTTACGGCGAGGTTCCGAAAAATATTGAGACGCTTTCTGCCAAATTATCGGAGCGTCATTTCGGCGCGGGCTCCGACGGAATGATTTACATTTCACCCTCTGACATTGCCGACTTCAAAATGCGGATATTTAACGCAGACGGAAGCGAGGCAAAAATGTGCGGCAACGGTATTCGCTGTGTCGGCAAATACGTTTACGATAAGGGTTATACCGATAAAACCCGCCTGAAAATTGAAACACTTTCGGGTATAAAATATTTGAACTTAACGGTAAGCGCCGGAAAGGTAAAGCTTGTCACCGTTAATATGGGTACTGCAATTACCGAAAACGAGAAGACAATCAACCTTAGCGGCAATACGATAAATTGTATTCCGGTATCGGTTGGAAATCCCCACGCTGTCATTTTTGTTGAAGATATTGAAAAAGCTCCCATTTCAGAAATCGGTCCTTTGCTGGAGCACCATGAGGCTTTTCCGGACGGAGTAAATGTGGAATTTGTGCAGGTTATTTCCGAAAGGGAACTGCGTATGCGCGTATGGGAGCGCGGCAGCGGTATTACTATGGCATGTGGTACCGGTGCCTGTGCCGTAGTCGCGGCGGCGGTAAGTAAAAACATTTGCAAAAAGGAGAAACAGATTTCTGTTTACCTTGACGGAGGAACCCTAAAAATTCAGATTGATAACGATGATACCGTGATGATGACCGGTCCGGCTGAGACTGTATATGAAGGAGAAACTGATATATGCTAAAGCCAAACAGAAGATACGGAGAATTAAAGGATACATATTTATTTAACACCATTTACCGAAAGACAAGCGAATATCTCGAAGCCAATCCCGATAAAAAGGTTTACCGAATGGGTGTGGGAGATGTATCGCTGCCGCTCTGTAAGGCTGTTATTGATGCTTTACACAAGGCTGTTGACGACCAAGGCTGTGCCGACACTTTTCACGGCTATATGCCTGAGGTGGGTGACCCTGAGCTTAGAAAAGCCATTTCGGATTATTACAGGAATATGGGAGCCCGGGTAAGCGAAAATGAAATCTTTGTTTCCAGCGGTGCCTGCGATGACCTGGGTGATATTCTCGAACTGTTTGACCAGGATAACACCGTAATGGTTATTGAGCCTGCTTACCCTGAGTATGTAGATACAAATATTCTCGCAGGCAGAAAGGTTATTCACTTAACTTCAGGGGAAGAAAACGGATTTTTGCCGAAACCCTGCGAAGAAGCAAAAGCGGATATTCTCTATATCTGTTCGCCTAACAATCCCACAGGGGCGGCATTCAGCCGAAAGGGATTGCAGGAATGGGTAGATTTTGCAAATGAAATCGGGGCTGTAATTTTATTTGACGCAGCCTATGAGATTTTTATCGAGGATGAAGATATCCCCCACAGCATTTACGAGCTTGACGGAGCAGACAGATGCGCTATTGAGATTTGCTCGCTTTCAAAAACAGCAGGATTTACCGGAACCCGGCTTGGCTATACCGTTGTACCTTGTAAGCTCTTAAGAGATGGCATGAGCTTGAATGAAATGTGGTCACGCAACCGCGAAACCAGAACAAACGGCGTTTCATACATTCTCCAAAAGGGAGCTTTGGCTGTTTTCACCCCCCGGGGACAGAAACAAATTCATGATAATCTCAGCGTATATAAAGAAAATGCTTCCTATTTTATGGAGGCACTTGACGCGGCGGGTATTTGGTATTGCGGCGGCAAAAACTCACCCTACATTTGGATGAGGTGTCCCGACGGTATGAGTGGATGGGACTTTTTTGATTACCTGCTCCGCGAGATTCAAGTAGTCGGAATCCCCGGTGACGGCTTCGGAGCATGCGGCAAGGGATATTTCAGGTTTTCTACATTCGGAAACAGAGAGGAAACCAAAGAAGCCGCCAACCGTCTTTGTAAACTGCTGAAAAAGGAGTAATTATATGAAGGTTTCCTGTTTACAGATGAATATGGAGCTTGGCAATACTGCCAAAAACCTTGCCCACGCAAAAGAGCTTATTTGCGAGGCCATGAGAGAAAGTCCCGATGTGCTGGTACTGCCCGAAACATGGAACACCGGCTTTTTCCCTAAGGAGAGGCTTTTTGAATTGTCGAAAGGTGCCTGTGACGGGGTGAAAGACTGTATAGGCGGTTTAGCAAGGGAATACGGTGTCAATATCGTAGCAGGCTCCGTTTCAAACGTAAGAGGGAACAGTATATATAATACCGCTATGGTGTTTAACCGAGACGGCGTTTGTATTGCTCAGTATGATAAAACTCATCTGTTTACGCCTATGGGCGAGGACAGCTATTACACCCCGGGTACGCACCTATGCCGTTTTGCCTTAGACGGAATACAGTGCGGAATAGTCATCTGCTATGATGTTCGTTTCCCCGAGCTTATACGCACCCTTGCCTTACAGGGACTTGACATGCTGTTTGTTGTGTCCCAATGGCCAAAGACGCGCACGTTTCATCTGCGTACGCTTACAACGGCAAGGGCGATTGAAAATCAGATGTTTGTTGTTTGCTGTAATTCCTGCGGCACGGCGGATAATACCGTTTTTGGCGGAAGCTCTGCCGTAATCAACCCCTTGGGCGAAACCCTAAGTCTTGCCGGCGAGGGGGAAGAAATCATATCTGCCGAATGTAATATGGATATGCTTGCCGAAATTCGCGGAAGCATACCTGTATTTCGCGACAGACGTCAGGAATTATACAGCTCCCAATGATACTCCGTGTAATTTTATATAGCAGAGAGCCTAAACGTGAAAATACGTTTAGGCTCTCTCTTTTATTGGAGATAATGAGTATTACGTTCAAAAAACAAATTTTATAAAAGCATAAGTTGATATACCGAGTGGGCGCAGTTTTTCAGAAGCTGCGCCCTGCCTTTTTATATAAAGAAAACCGCGCGATAGTGTATAGCCGCGCGGTTCAAAAGTGTCTTAGGATTTGACAGGATATTTAACTGAAAAATGCGAACTTGAGTGCTTATCGCTTTTTGTAGATGACAAGCTCCGGATTAGTACCGTTTTCCTCGTAAGTGCAGACGAGCAGGAATTCCATATTTGCAACAATGCCAAAGCATCGGTCGCCGCCGAACTCACACTCAAGCTGATTGCCGAGATAGGTAGCACCGTCGTCTAAAAACTTTACAAGCTTTCCGTTTGGAAGCCTGTATTCAAGATTGACAAAATTACCAACCAGCGCATTAAGGCTTTCTACATTTGGCATTCCCTCAATATGCAAATCATTAAATTCGTCAATAATTTGTTTCTTTAGCTCATCGAATTTTTCTTCGCCGCCGAGGTCAGCATATCGCTTCCAGTAGTCCAGCTTCGGAAGCATATCCTTCATATATTCCCTCACCTTCTCGGGCGGGAAATCTTCTCTTGCCATATTCTCGGCACAAAATTCAATTAAGTCATCCATATTTTCGTAGGTGTATTCACCGTCGGCATAACACCATTTACAGTATTTCTCATTGAACAAACCGTCTGTATCCTTGCTTATGTTGCAATCCTCCAAAGGCATTCCGCAGCATTGGCAGATTAGCTGTCGAGGGGAGCCTAAAAGAGTATTGATAGAAACATCATACAGTTTTGACAGCAGCTTTAGGGTTTCTGTGTTCGGTATCGTTTCACCGGTTTCCCAACGAGA
>JAQXHW010000134.1 GCA_029007475.1 Oscillospiraceae bacterium
CTCATCACAGACCATAAGGTCAGTCTTTGAAAACACAATATAGGGAGAAATGCCAAGGCTCACAGCCGCTGAGGTGAGCTTATCAATAATCAATGTGCTTGGCACAGGCTCAACAGAGGAAACCACAATCACAAGCACGTCAATATTCGAAAGTGCAGGACGTATGAGAAAATTCTTTCTCTCGTGAATTTCCTCAATGCTATGGTAACCCTCGGACTTGAGAGCTACTGTTACAAGGTCGCCTACTACCGGAGACTGAGATTTATTTCGAAAAGCGCCTCTGGCTTTACATTCAAGAATCTCACCCTCGGTATCGACATAGTAGAAGCCCCCTGTGAGCTTTACGATTATACCCTTCGTTTCATTAATACTTTGCATACTATCCGTTAGTTTCCTTAGGAGATTGAATCATCTGTGGCGGGGACCGTTGGAATATATGGCTCTGTCTCGGTTGGCTGAGTCTCAGGCTGGATAATATTAACCTGGCCGCCGTCAATAGTAGCATAGAGACTTCCGTTAAAATAAATGCTTATACCGTCTGCGCTTGGAACGTAGACTGTATATGACTTTTGATACTTCTCTACCGTATATACCACGGAGCTGCTCTGCGTCTGTACCTTAATCTCAAGGGGATATTTGCCGCTGTCATTGGGGAGGTTGAATATAATCGGGATTCCTCCCTTGCTGTACTTGAGGGTAACGGTGCTTCCCTTTTTGAGTGAGCCTGCTACAGGAGACTGATATACTACCGTACCTCTTGACTTTTCGCTCTCAACCTCTTTCTTTGAGACGTTAAGACCCAAGTCCTCAAGCTGTTTTACTGCATCGTCAATATTTGAATCAATAAGATAAGGAACAGTTATTTTCTTGTTCTTTTGGTCGCCGGATACATAGAGGTAAACAGTATCGCCTGTCATGCTTACAATACCCTCGGCAGGATAGGAACGAACAACCAAGCCCTCTTCAACACTGTCGGAGTAAACTGTTACGGTTTCGATTGTATAGAAACCGGCTTTTTTGAGGATATTTCTTGCATCGTCCTCAGTTTGACCTCCTGTTACGGGCACAGCCTTTTCACTTTGAGGAGCATTATAGATAACGGTAATCTCCTTACCCTTTTTAACGGTCATTCCGGGCTTAGGCTCTTGCTCGACAATTTCTCCGATTTCCTTTTCGGGGAAATACTCGCTAACGCCTTTAATCACATAATCGTCGCCGGCACTGTCGATAGTCTTTGCTTCGTCATAGGTCATCCCAATAAAGTTTGGAACCTCTATATCTGTTACCTGAGTGTTCTGACTGTTCTTAATCATGCCGTAAACCGTACCGAAGATTGCGGTAATGAATGCGGCAATAAGTATTCCGATAATTATTGGGAAGGCAATGCTGTGGCGAACCTTTTCCTCCTCCTGAGGTTTGCCGCTCTGGGCAAATTCCTCTGCTCTGCTCTGCTTACCCTTTGAAACTGCGTCGCTGTACTTAATCTGCTGTTTATCATTAAAGTACTTATACTCAAAACGGACGCTTGGATTCATCTTAAAGCGTTCAATATCCGTGAGCATATCCTGGGCAGACTGATATCTGTCCATAGGCTGCTTCTGCATAGCCTTTAGAGTAATTTCCTCGATTCCCTCGGGAATTGAAGGATTAAGAGTACGGGGAGCTTCGGGGATTACCTGCAAATGCATAAGGGCAACAGACACGGCGTTATCTCCGTCAAAGGGGAGCTTGCCGGTAAGCATTTCATACATCATTACACCGATTGAATAAATATCGGTTTTACCGTCGGTAATATCTCCCTTTGCCTGCTCGGGAGCAATATAATGAACAGAGCCGATTGCCTGCTCGGTCATTGTGCGGGTTGAATTTGAAAATCTTGCGATACCGAAGTCGGTTACTTTGATAGTACCGTCGGAGAGGAGCATCATGTTCTGAGGCTTGATATCACGATGAACTACTCCCTTGGAGTGGGCATGGGAAAGCGCCATAAGAATCTGAGTAATGAGGTGAACGGTTTCTTTCCATGAGAGAGTACCTTGCTGGTTGATATACTCCTTGAGAGTAATACCGTCGATATACTCCATTACGATATACTGAATCATATCGCCGAAGCTCACGTCATAAACCTTTACAATGTTGGGATGCGAGAGCACGGCAATAGCCTTGGATTCGTTCTTAAAACGTCTTATAAATTCCTCGTTGTTGAGGTATTCGTCTTTGAGGATTTTGATAGCAACTTCCCGGTCGTCAACCGTATCGTAGCAGCGGTAAACATTTGCCATTCCGCCGATTCCGATGAGTTCACGAATTTCATATCTGCCGTCAAGCTTTTTTCCTACGTATTTATCCATAAAGTCGCCTCCTTAATAAATTACGGTGACTGTTATATTATCTGTTCCGCCGCCATCCTTGGCTTTATCTATTAACTTATTTGTCATATCCTCGCCGCGGTTTTCGTGAACAATCTTTACAATATCTCCGGGCTTTACACAGTTTGTGAGTCCGTCGGTGCAGATAAGGATTACGTCGCCGTAGGTAAAGTTTGCCTCAATATAGTCGAGACATACCTCTGGACGAATTCCCAAAGCTCGTGTAATTATGTTCTTATTAGGATGATTTGCTGCGTCATCGGGGGTTATCTCGCCGCGGCGAACCATTTCCTGAACAACAGAGTGGTCCTCGGTGAGCTGCTTTATTTTTCCCCCGCGAATTGCGTAGGTACGGCTGTCGCCTACATGGACAACGTGGATTGTTCTATCCTTAACAAGTACAAGCTCACAGGTTGTACCCATGCCGTCTAAGGCAGGTTCAGAAAGAGAGATATCAAACACATGGGCGTTTGCTCTTTGCACAATATCCGTAAGCAGCGTTGCAAGCTGATCCTTTGAGAGCTTTTCGTCGTAAAGCTGGGTAATCTGCTCGCTGATTATTTCTACTGCTGCGGCTGAGGCTACGTTGCCGCCGTTGGCACCGCCCATTCCGTCGCAGACAACTGCCCATGCACAACTTGATGAAAATACGCCGAAGCGACAGTCGTCCTGATTTGATGTTCTGACTAAACCGATATCACTTTTGCTGAATACTTCCAAGTTGTACCCCTCCTTCATTTGGATTATTTACCGTGTTTACCTCTCAGCTGTCCGCAGGAGGCATTAATATCGCTGCCGAGAGTGCGCCTTACTGTGGCATTCACATGATTATCGGCAAGGATTCTCTGGAAATTTTTAATTCTCTTTTCTGAGCTTTGAGCATATCCCGTACCCTCAACGGGGTTTACGGGTATTAGATTAACGTGACAAAGAGTACCTTTAATTAGATTTGCAAGCTGTAAGGCGTCCCGGTCATTATCGTTTACCCCTAAGATGAGGGCATATTCGTAGGTAACGCGTCTGCCTGTAGTATCCGAATAATACTTGCAGGCTTTCAGGACCTCTTCTATGGGGTATTTTTTATTTATGGGCATAGTCCTTGAACGGGTCTCATCGGTGGGTGCATGAAGCGACAGGGAAAGAGTCACGGGAATATGAAGCTCTGCCAGGTCATAAATTCTCGGCACAATACCGCAGGTTGAAAGGGTAATGTGACGCGCACCCAGATTCAGTCCTTTTTCATCGGTAGCAAGATTTAGAAATTTAACTACGTTATCATAGTTATCCAAAGGCTCGCCCATACCCATAAGCACCACAGAGGAAATTCTTATCTTTAAGTCTCGCTGTGCTGCGTGGATTTGAGAGAGAATTTCGGAAGCTGAGAGATTTCGAACGAAGCCTCCCCTGCCGGTTGCGCAGAAGGTACAGCCCATCTTGCATCCCACCTGAGTGGATATACACATCGAACGGCCGTGATGATAATCCATAACCACAGCTTCAACACATTCTGAATCACAAAAAGAGAACAGGTATTTTACCGTATTATCATACCTTGAAACGAGCTTTTTTTCAATATTTGCAACAGAAATGTAACATATTGCGGAAAGCTCATCTCGTATATTTTTCGGGATATTTGTCATTTCATCAAAGCTACCGACAAACTTTTGATGAAGCCAAGAGTAGATTTGACCTGCTCTGAAACGGGGATATGACCTTCCTGTCATAAATTCGGTAAGCTCAGAGAGAGTCATCGACATTATATCTATCTTGTCCATTTCAGTCACCCACACTCTCGAAAGAAGCAACAAAGAAGCCGTCGCCGCCGTTTTCCTCCGGGAACATGGTAAGCTGATTTATCGGTTCATCAATCTTACGGTAAACACCTTTGGGAAGCGTTAATTCACGGGGCTTAAACTCGGGATGAAGTTCTAAAAATCTCTCGGCGATTTCTGAATTTTCCTGTGGATTCAGAGTACAGGTTGAATACTGTAAAACTCCGCCCTTCTTTACAAGTCTTGCGCTGTTTTCTAATATTCTAAGCTGTAAAGCAGGTAATTCTGAGTAGTTTGCTTCTTTAGTATATCGAATTTCAGGCTTGCGCCTTATAATACCGAAGCCTGAGCAGGGTACGTCACAGAGTACAATATCCGCTTTATCGCAAAGCTCCTTATCCTCGGCGCCGTCACGGACAGAAGGCTTGATATTTTTAATGCCCAATCTGTACGCTCCTGCTTCAATAAGTTTAATTTTA
>JAQXHW010000135.1 GCA_029007475.1 Oscillospiraceae bacterium
TGATTACCGAATCGTTCGCTAGGGCAACTGGAATGTAGGTGTTAGAAACTATATCTGAGAAGTAAGTATTTCCGTCGGAATCCTTAACTAAAAATACTGAGAAAGTATCTTTATTAAAGTCAATGGCAAACATTTTGTTAACATGATATACTTCTGCCTTTCCGTTATCGCTGTAAATATTGCTGTTTGCCTTTGAATACATTACTGACCCTTCATTACTAAGCAATTCATTTACCGTAACGGAATTTTCTTCAAAGTCTCCCTCCTTATCCGTCAGTATAACTGCGCCGTAATCGGAAAACTCTGAAAAACCATGATCATTAACCGTAAAGGAATACTTTAAGCCCCAAGGCTCAATGTTTCTTATAGCGGTTGTCGATGAAAATGTATAAGGATTCGTTACCGACTCATTATACGTTAATTCATTCACCTTAACGCCGTCAGCATAAGCAGAGGGCTCGGTAATGTTTTTCGGTGAAGCGTCGTATAAGCCCTGAATGCTGTTAAGCAAATCGACTTGTGCCGTTTTTAGTGCCGCCTGAGTAGCCGGGGGAAAATCGGTATAATATCCGTTTTCAGCTTCAGCCATATAAGTTGTGATGTCGTTATACAGGCATCTGTCTTTTACCGAGCTTGTATATTTAACACCCTTGTATGTAAAGTCAAAGACAACCCAAACAGGCGTTTTCATATTGAACAAGTAAAAGTTGTTATAGGCGGCTCCTGCCCTGTAAAACGTCTGGTTGGTGTTTGTCAAAGCGTTATAGATAAGCTTATCACTATCGACTTTCATACCGACTTTTACCGTTTTATTATTGTTTTTAACAGCCGACGATGAGGGAGCGGTTTCGCCGAGACTTCCCTTCAGCATATAAACATTGCAGTCCGTAACATCCGGGTTATTTTTTAAGTCAATATATTTTCCGCCAACCTTTATGGTTGAATATGTATTGACGTACCAGGGCTCTGCCAGCTTAAAATAGTTAAAATAGTTGAAAGCAACCGAAGGTCCGGCGTAGAGTACGGTTTCTTCGGTTATAGGGGTGCTAAAATCAAAGATATATTCTGCACTTCTTTCGGTGGGAGAAGTAAACCATGTTTTTACCTGTTTCGGGTCGCCGGAAGGCTTGACAGCCGTATCGCCGAGTGTAACATTCTGATAATATTGTCCGTACATATGCTCTGGCGAACTATTATAGTATGCATAGTCCTTGGAACTGCCCGTTGAAGAATAATAGAAAACTACGGGCATGGTCATCTTTTGAAATCTTGCGTAATAGGTGTTGAGCTTGCCCTCCTCAACGGTTACGGCGATTGAGGTTGACGTGGTTCTCAGCTTTTCCTCATACGTTCCGTCAGCCTGCTTTTCTCTGTAATACCATCCGATAAACATATACTTATTCTGATAATCGGGCGTTGCCTTAAACATTATTTTTTCGCCGGCGCTGCAGGTAGCGTCAACACGCTCAACACGTCCGCTGCCGTCAGTATATTCCTTTACCTCTTCGGCTCTCTTGTCATCGGAAATCAGAGTTTCCTTAACAGTACCGCCCACAGCGGAATTTTCAAATACACCGTTCTCGTTACAGGTCTGTGACTGTGCTCGGTTTGTAAACTTCCAAACGGCAGACAGGGTTATGCCGTGAGTAGCGTCCAGCTGTAAATCGCTTATGTTGTTTTTGGCGTCTTTTATTGTGATGATACCGCCGTTTCCTGTTTCCGGACTATATGTTATTGTATGCTCTCCGTCAAGTATGATTTTGTTTCCGTTTAAGTCGGAAACACTCCAGCCGCAGAACTCAGCGCAGCTGCTGCCATCGTCGTCTTTCTCCCAGTTTTCGTTGGGCAATGCGGCATGAGATTTGTATGTACCCTCTTTTATAACTTCTACCGATTCATCCGGGCTTGAGACGGTGGAGTATTGACAGTTTGCGTAATACTCAGACGTATCTATGAGATTACCGTCATTGTCTTTTACGGTTTGATAAGCATAGGCAAAGCCCACCAAATTCTCGCCCATTTCGTTATCGGGCGAGAAGTGGTAATCCATACCGCCGTTTGCATCGTACAAAACATAGGGAGCCTTTGTATAAACCAAGTGGATAGATATAGGGGATTCCACGGAAATTTGGGTATAAAAGCTCCATGTTTCCCCATCCTTATCAGTAAGCGGCTTCTCTATAAAATATGTTTTTGAAAGCACGTCCAGTTCTTCGTCGGTGAGATTTCCGATATCTCCGGGGTATATGTCGCGAAATACCGTGACAGTCGTACCATCGGGATTACTCGTTGTTACATAGGCTCCGACGAAGGTACAGTCTGTAAGCTTATCATCGTGTGCTTTTGTATATAGAGTACATTTCTCGCCGTCACGAACAACAGAATGCATAGAGTTATTGTGGGTAATAATACCGCTTGTGATTTTTATATTGTCGGTTTCAGCGTCGCCGATACCGCCGGGGGTAGTAGATGATGAAAAGGGCTGATAAAGCTCAAATTTGATTCCGTCCAAAAGGTTGCCGTATGTAGAGTTTACCGTACCGTCTGCTTTGCCGGATGCGTAAGAACAGAATGCAAAGATTGTCTTAGTCTGTCCTTTGGGAACGGTATAGGTGCAGTCGTACCCCAAAGAGCTGCTGGCGCCCTTTATAATATCATCAAAATTGTTATTTGCATTTATACCGTATGCAGACCAGCCGTTTTTGGTATATTTCTCGGCGGTGTTGCAGTAGGGAGAGGAGATAACCCAAACGCTCCACTCCTGATTGATTTCCTCTGTTTCAACTAAGGAAATATTATTATTTTCATTCCTGGTGTCCTCGTTCACAAATTTTCCCGAGGCGGCAAAGGGCTTTGAATAAACCGTGAATTTCTGTGAGCAGCCTATTTCAGGATATTCAATACCGTACTGAGCCTTGAGCCAGTTAGTAATTCTTACGAACTGATCGTTTCCGGCTTTCGAAGGCTTTGATGGATCAACAGGCTGTTCGGGACCAATGATAAGCACCATTCTGTCCGTAACATCCCTTCCCCTGTGGTAAAGTCCCCAGGTGTAGGTTGAACCCGAAATAGTATTGATTCGCTGATAGATAGTACTTACCTCATCGGCGTTAAGCTCGGCGGCTACCTCGCCTTCTGCCACTTTATGATACTCGGGATTGTTAGGATACTTACTCTGTGTTACTTTGAAGTGCGCGGAACCGGCCTTGAAGAACTCAAATTTTCCCTCGTAAGCCGTGGTGTCCCAATAGGGGACAGTGTCTTTTTTCGGCTGAGAATAATATGATGAAAATGTGTACTTATCTACATTTTCGTCAAAGCCGCCGTTTTGAATATGCTTTAGCGAATACTTTGTGTCGGTTGTTGCCGCACTGAATTTCGCCGCACCGAAAACAGAGCAAAACAAAGTTAAAACAAGGATTAAGGAAAAAAGCCTTTTGGTTATTTTCATCTCCACGAACCTCCTGTGACAATAAAAAAGTAATTTTGAAAATCCAAAAAATTTATACTTTTGTCTCGGTTTACCTTTACTGACATTTATACAAATATCATTATAATATTCTATATCTTAAAAGTCAATAATCATTACTGAATTTTTGCAAAAAAGCAGAATAAATCAGCACCGGCAAAATTTCTCTGCAATACGTTTCTTCTTAGGGTGATTTCGGCATTCCAAAAGAGTCGCTGCGTTCAGTACCTGTTCTTTGCTAAAGCCGATATCGGTAAAGTTCCTACACATAGCTGTTATAAATTGCATTAAAAAACGGGCTGTCGCAATTTTACTCATGTGCGACAGCCCATTCTTTTAATAATAACGGTATTATTCGCTGCTGTGACTGATGTTGCTCCTATCAATTTTCATGCAAACATATATGACAAATACCGAAGCAACAAGCAAGACAGAAGAAACAAGAACATATCCCGATGCGTCTTCTCCTGTTAAGATACTGCCTCCGTCGTCCTCACCGGAACCGTCGGAAGCGGTCGAAGGCTCTGAAGTCTCGATATGAGCAATAACCTGAGTACCTCCATCAGCATAAACCGCAAAAGCAGTCAAAGAGCCCGTAATGAATACTAAAAAAATTGCAGCAAACAGCAGACACAGACGCTTGCAAATTTTCATCCATTTCATTTCAGATAAAACTTGTGAAGTTAATTATAAAGGAGCAACTGATTAACGCTCAATTAATGCGCTGTGGAATGTTATAGTACCGCTGTAATCGCCTGCAATCTCAGAAAGAGCCTTACCATACAGAGCGTTCTGGTTCAAGGCAAGTGTAACAGGCTGTGTTCTTCCCTGTGAACCGTATAAGAATGTGCAGAGATGATAGCCGTATGATCCGGGAGTAGCTGTTCCATTTATTGGCTCATAATTGCCGATAGTTTCTTCGCCAACTGTTGTATCATAAACATCATAAGCTAT
>JAQXHW010000136.1 GCA_029007475.1 Oscillospiraceae bacterium
GAGCTTAAAATTGTTGCTGTTGACGGATATAGAATGGCTATCAGAAGCGAGGCTATCGAAAGCGAAAGCAATACACGTTTCATAATTCCCGGCAAAATGCAGAGTGAGATATTAAAGCTCATTACCGACGACGAAAAAGAGGTTGTGCTTTCAGTCGGTCAAAGACATGTGATTATTGACGTTGAGAGTTACAGCGTTAACTCAAGACTTATTGAGGGAAGCTTCCTCGACTATAAAACAACGATTCCAAAGACCGAAGCAACGAAGCTCAAGGTTAATACAAGAGAACTAATAAATTCGGTTGAGAGAATGTCTCTGCTTACCAGCGAGAGAGTTCAGAGCCCTGTCAGACTCAGCATTTATAAGGATTCCATAAAGCTGTCGTGTAAAACTGCCGTGGGCAGAGCCAACGATATTATCCCTGTTGATTCCTTCGGAGACGAGGTTGAGATAGGCTTTAATAACAGATATATTTTAGATGCCCTTAAGAATACGGAATGCGACGAGGTTACCGTTATCTTAAACGGCGGACTTTCTCCCATGATTATTAAGCCCTTAGAGGGTGATAGCTTTTTGTTTTTGGTAGTTCCCATGAGGTTAAACGACGATGTGTGAAAAAATTAAAATAGATACCGAATTTATAAAGCTTCAGGATTTACTGAAATACTCAGGCTTAACCTCTACCGGCGGAGAAGCAAAGATTGCCGTTCAAAAGGGTGAGGTTCTGGTCAACGGAGAGGTCTGCACCATGAGAGGTAAAAAAATGCGCTCCGGCGACAAGGCCACTTACAATAATAAAACTGTTGAGGTGCTTGTTCTTTGATTGTAAAATCCCTTGAGTTTTCATCGTTTCGAAACTTAAAAGACAATATTATTGAGCCTTGTGAGGGCATTAATATAATTTTCGGAGATAATGCTCAGGGAAAAACCAATCTTTTGGAGGCAATCTGGCTTTTTTCGGGAGGTCATTCCTTCAGAGGCTCAAAGGAAAGCGAATTTTTAAGATTCGGCGAAAAAAAATCCGAGCTTACTCTAAATTTTTTCTCTCAAATGAGAGAGCAGGAAGCAAAAATAAGTTTTTTCGGCAGTAAAAAGGAAGTTTTCTTAAACGGAGTAAAAAAGCCGTCCTCGGCATATTTATCTCAGTGCTTTTCCTCGGTTATCTTTTCTCCCGAACATCTCTCTTTAGTCAAAGGCGGTCCCGGTTTAAGACGAAAATTTTTAGACGGAGCAATCTGTCAGCAGGATATTAAGTTTGCGGTACTCCTTTCAAAGTATCAGAGAACAATAAATCAGCGAAATACCCTGCTGAAAGAGATAAACAGACACCCTGAGCTGAAGGAAACCCTCTCAATCTGGGACGACTCCTTAATTTCACTTGGAGCGCAGATAATTTTTAAGAGGTTATCCTATATTGAAAAGCTTAGAAAACACGCTCTTTCCTTTCATAGAGGTATTTCAGGAGAAAAAGAGGAGCTTCTTATTGAATATGTGAGCACCTGCGGAGCTTCTTTAGATGATACCGTGTATGAAATTACAGAAAAGCTCTACAAGGCTTTTGAAAAATCAAACCGCGAGGATATCTTTTTAGGCTGTACCAATGCAGGACCTCACAGAGACGACCTTGAATTTTATATAAACGGCTTAAAGACTAAAAATTTCGGCTCTCAAGGCCAGCAGAGAAGTGTTATTTTATCCTTAAAGCTCTCGGAAGCTCAGCTTCTTTGGGACTATTTCGGTGAACCTCCTGTTGTACTTTTAGATGATGTTCTCTCTGAAATCGACAAAAGCCGTCAGGAATATTTGCTCTCTAATACAAGAGGCTGTCAAACCTTTATTACAGGCTGCGAGGTGCCCATGTACGAGAGTGAGAAAAATAAAATTTTTACTATTCGTGACGGTGAGGTCTTGGAAGGCTTTGAAAAAATTTAGCCTGAGCAGACAGAAAATTATTACCTAAATCTCATTTTATACGGAGAGTGTGGCGAATGTACCTGCATTTAGGTCAGGAAATAGTGGTAAATAAGAATGATATTGTGGGAATCTACGATATGGATACCACCACGGTTTCAAAGCACACAAGAGAATATCTGAACTTAGCCGAAAGGGAAAAGAGAGTTTTTTATGTTTCTCCCTATGAGCTTCCGAAATCCTTTGTTGTGGTAAAGGACGGCTCAGAGGAGAGAATTTACATCTGTCCTCTTTCAAGCCAGACGCTTCTCAAGAGAAGTAATATTCCAGTCGGTGAACTTGATAAGCTGTAATCAGCGATTATAAATAGAACGAGAGTATTTATTTTAGTTGCTCTTATTACAATACCTATTGTTGCTACGGAGGGAAAATATGAAAATCAAATATGTATGCCCGTATTGCTCAAGAAAAATTACATATTTTAGTAGGCTTACAGAACATAACTTAGGTGAGCATGAATGTAAACACTGCAAGAAAAAATCAAATATTAAGCAGGACAGAAAAATGTGGTTCCTGCTAATAGGCGTTGTTTCTTTGGCGCTAATCATAATGATTCTTTACTTGATCTTTGCCAAGAGAGTGAATTTTGCAAATGAGGAGTCGGGAGCTTATTCCTTCCTTTGCTTTATGTTCTTCGGAAAAGGCTATGAATTCAAATGGATTATTTATGAAATGCTTCCCTTTATAGCTTTTTACTTTTTA
This sequence comes from Oscillospiraceae bacterium, assembly GCA_029007475.1. GTDB lineage: Bacteria > Bacillota > Clostridia > Oscillospirales > Acutalibacteraceae > Ruminococcoides. Next base: position 2,674 of record JAQXHW010000136.1, read on the forward strand.
TCTCCTTTGTTTATGACCTATGTTCCTCAGAAGAGATTTGTCGAGCAGACCACCTCAAGCATCGACCTTAATATATCCGGTGTGCCCATGGTGACAGGCGGCTTCCCCACGGTTGACGGCAATACAAGGGTTATTCCGAAGGCTGACGAGATAGGGGAGTTTGTGGGTACATACGAGAATATTTCATCCTCGTCGGATATTGAAAAAACAAAACACTTTGACGTTACTAATATTTCAGCCGATGAAATAGTCAATATAAATAAAACAAAGACCTCTACCTCGGCTTCCCACAGAAGTGACGTGCCTTTGGTTAAAATCACTCATAACGAGGAAGTAAGATACAACGAGGACGACGAGGTTGTGGTAGACTGGAATAAAACCAAGGAAAAGTATTCCGATAAAAAAGTAGCGCCCGAAAAAGGTAACTACTCAGCAAACAGAAAATTTTAAGAGTCAGGACTAACGAATAAATTTTGGAGGGATTATTTTGGAGAACGAAAAAATAATTTATGATGAAATAGAAAATACGCAGGTAGATACCGAATACGGCGCCGATGAAATCCAAGTTTTAGAGGGCT
>JAQXHW010000137.1 GCA_029007475.1 Oscillospiraceae bacterium
AATTCAAGATAAAAAACGACCTGGTTTTGCAAAAATAACATATTTATTTGGGTTTACAAAATTATTTTTATATGATATGATAACGAAAAAGGATAAATTTTGGCATTTTTATTTAGGTGATAATATGGCGAAAAATTACAGATACAAATATGAAATAGTCTCCGCTGACGACAATCTCCCCGGCAAGGTTATTCTTTTTGACAAGCCCGGTTCCGAGTGCTATACCAACAAGCATTGGCATAAGAACATCGAGATTGACTACGTTATCAAGGGCGACCTTTGGGTCAATACCAACAACGTAGACGGTACGGTTTCCGACGGTGAGTTTATTGTTGTCAATAATGACGATATCCACCAGACCTGCGGTAAGGACCCCGATAAGAATGTAAAGTATTTAGTTGTTCTCTATTCCTACAACTTTATCAAGGCGTATTTTGAGGATTTTGAGTCCTTCTGCTTCGATGTTGAGAAGGATAATTCCGTCAAGGCTCAGATTAAGGAGCAGCTCCAGTATATAGTAGAATGTATCGAGGAGCAGGGAGAGTTTACCGACCTGAAAATTACGGGCGCAATGACACAGATTCTAATTCTCCTCTGCACACGCTGTAAGGTAAAGAGTCAAAAGACGGCTCAGGAGATTGAGCATGAAGACTTGGAGTACGCGAAGAAGGCTATTGACTTTATTAAGCTGAACTTCAAGGGGCGGATTACCTTAGGTGAGATTTCAAAACACGTAGGTCTTACCCCCACCTATTTTTCGCGTTACTTTAAGCAGAATACAAGAAAGACCTTTAAGCAGTACCTTAACCTTATCCGCCTTGAGCATGCCCTTAGGGATATCCAAACCAACGGTATCTCTGAGACCAGAGCCGCAGTTGAGAACGGATTTCCAAGCGTTAAGGCTTTTATTGCAACCTTTAAGAGCGTCTACAACTGCACTCTCAGCGAGTATATTAAGCAGTATCACGACATTCCCTCTATCTCCGAAATTCGAAGAATATAGTACATAGAATACAAAACCGCTCCTGAAAGTGTAAAACAGGAGCGGTCCTTTTTTAGTTTTCGGGAGTATAGTACACGTCCAAAAGCATTTCGTAGAAGCTCTCCTCGTCAACAACAAATTCCGCGTAGGTGCCGTCGGAGGTTAGCTCTCCGGGTATTTTTTTGAAGCTAAGTTCGTTTACTCCGTTTGTAATCACGGTAGTTGCAAAGGCTGTGATCTTTGCGGGGTTAAGGTCGGTGACGGAGTTGCCGCTGATTATTGAGAGAAGATTAAGGGGTACTCCTAAATCATCCTTTGTCATGGCGATTGCCTTTTGAGTAAAGCTGTTGAGATAGTTGATTTGGCGGTCCATTCTCTGAGTGGTTGAGGTAAGCTCCTCAATGTCTCTCATTCTAAGATAGCTAACGGCGTTGTCTCCGTAGAGGGTTAGGGTTTCTCCCTGATAGTGCTGTATTCCGTAGGAGTCAACAAAGCTGTTGTTATTGAGTGTTACGGTTACTCCGCCTACCGCGTCGTTTAGGTAGGAAATAGCCTCAAGGTCCATTGCGAAATAGGACTGAATGGGAAGATTATAGAAAAGTCTTTCCACAGCGGTCTTTGTGTTTTCACAGCTTTTCTCTCTGCCGTCACCATAGGCATAGGCAAGACAGATTTGATACTTTTCGGTTTTAAGATACTGTCCCTCGGGAGAGTAGATGCCGATATCGGTCTTGATATCTCGGGGGATTGCTATAACCTCGGTTTCACCGGTTTTTGTGTTGAAGGCTACAAGGAAGAGTGAGTCTGCCTGACCGCCTGTGCCTACCACATCATAGTCAAGACCTAACTCGGACTTGTCAACACCCATGCACAGGATACTGGTTATATCCGTATTAAAAAAGTATTTTTTACCCTTGTAGGTGACTGATTTTCCCTTGTCGTCAATATTGATACCGGCACCTGAGATTACAGGAGCAGTCATGTTGATTTTGGAGTAATCGGTAAGCTGAGCCTTGCCCACAAAATACATGATTGTAAGGGTTACGGCAAGGATAAGCAGAAGTCCGAGGATTGCGCCGAATATTATTCCCAAGATTATGAGCAGCTTTTTCCACCAAGGTTTATCCCTGAATTTGGTTTTTCTTTTCTCTTTTTTTGGGGGGATAGCGAACTCCATGTCAGTATCTTCTGTGCTTTTTTCTGAGGGATGCGTGTGATGTCTGCGCCTTACAGGCGTTACAAGGAGCATATCCTCCTCGGGCGAGAGGTGGTGGCTTTCAGCTTTTGATTTAGACTCGGAGCGCTTTACCTTGCGGTATTTGGCAAAGATGAAGTCGTCTAAGTCATCTTCTCTTTTGTTTGAGAGATCGCCAGAAGGCTTTTTAGAAGACCTAAGTCTTTCCGTGTTGGGGAGGGGATAGTCCTCGGGTCGGATACTCTCAGAGTTTTTTTCATCCTGAGCTTTTTCGCCTTCCTCATTCTCAGAGGTTTTTACACAGGGCGAGGACTCTGCAAGTGCAGGCTCCTGTGAGGATAAAATTTCCGTATTTTCGGTGCTGTCAGTTTGTTTCCTGTTCATTAATCAGTACCCCCTGTACTAAGTAACGTAGGCTTGAGTTATAGTCGGTGCAGGTTGAGAGGACGAGGATACAGTCGTCGGTAGTGAGCTTGACGCCCTTGCGGACATTTGCGTTTGCGCTGTGGGGATTGAGACAATCCTCGAGATAAACCTCAAATACCTTCTTATCGGCAAAGTCGAAGGAGTTGAGAATATGTCTGTCGTCGTATTCATAGGCGGCAAAAATCTTGTAGGTAAAAATTCTGTTTGCGGTGTAAATATACATGGTGTCGTGGCTGTCAAAGAATTCTTTGTCGGAAAACTTGTGCAAATCCGCGAACATTGAGCCGTTGAGCATATTATGACCGTAAAGAACGGTAACAGGGTCGCCGAAGTATTTTGAGTTTTGGCGCTGGGAATATATAGTGCCTGCAAATTCATAGTTGCCCTGATAGTTGTGGTGGAGGTAGAAGTTGTCGTCCTCGTTGGAGCTTTGTGCAACCGGATAATTAATGCTTGTGTCGGGAATTTCGATCCACGCGTAAAGGTCGGTATTAATGGAGCGAAGCTCCTCAAAATTAATGGGATTATCCACAAGGGTGCGAGAAGTAGTTGCGATGCCTGCTGCGTTTGTGGCTGTGGGGTTGGTAACCGCGGAGTAATCCGCGGAAGACATACCCCCGGGACTTGCGGAACAGCCGCAGAGCGTCAATATAAGACAGAGCATTAAAGCACAGAGGCCTTTTATATATGTAAATTTTCTCATAAGCATCACCAAATAGAAATATATAATTTAGTATATAAAAAAAACGGATATATGTCAATGAAAGATAGGTGAAAAATGAATGAGCAAAAGAAAAAGCTCCGCCGAAGCGGAGCATTAACAGACATTAATTAGCCGTTCTGCTTTCTTCTGAGGATAACAACTACTGCAAAGGTGGTGAAGATAGCTGCTACCGAGAAAACAATGAAAGAAACTAAGGTGGTATCGCCTGTGGTGGGAGAATGGGGGTCGTCGCTGCCGGGGAGAGAGGGCTTAGTGGTGGGATCCGTAACATCAGTACCCTCTTTTACGAAATGAGCGTAGACGAGAAGGCTCTCGTCACCCTCGGGAGTGATAACCATAACGGGGTCGGTTACCTTACCGCTGACAACTGTGTGCTGGCCGGTGATGAATTCCCAGTGAGAGAACTTGTATCCGGGCTTAGCGGTAGCCGAAATAGTAACATTTTCACCGGAGTCGATCTGAATGTAACCCTCCTCAGAGCTTTCAGCTTCGCCGCCATCGCTGGGGTAGGGGATAACATCGACAACGATATATCCGTGGGGGATAGTAGGAGAGGGGCTTCTCTCAGCGGCAACGGTAACCATACCGCAGAGGAGAATTGCAAGAACTGCTACGATGGAAAGAACTTTTTTCATAAAATTTCCTCCTAAATATACTAATAATTATTACGCTACAATTTTAGTGTAAACAGTATAGCACTAAAACAAAAAAAAGTAAAGAGTTTTTACGTTATTTCTCATTTTTGTGTGAAATGCACAGTATTTAGGGGAGTTGAAAATACGGAGTGAGTATGATATAATAAAAAAACCGAAAATGTTGGGGAGGTATAAGATGTCTGAGATTGTTTCTTACGAGGAGCTTTTGAGAAGAGGCTATCTTATAGTGAGCCCCAACGGCAGAAGTATGTGGCCCATGATAAAAACAGGCAGAGACACGGTGCTTATCGAAAAGTGCGAGGGAAGACTTAAAAAGTACGACATCCCTCTCTATAAGGACAAGGCCGGCAGATACATTCTCCACCGCGTAATCAAGGTTACGCCCGAGGGCTATGTTATCTGCGGCGACGGAGTCTGCTACCGGGAATATGATATTCGCGACGAGAATGTTCTTGGGGTTGTAAAGGGACTTTACCGAAGGGAAAAGTTCATACCGACGGATAGCTTTTCTCAGAAGCTCTACGCCCGAGTTTGGGTGGGACTTATTTTTATGCGTAAGCCAATAGTTTTCCTGAATCTCAGACTCACATCCTTGAAAACAAGAATTTTGAAACGTTTTGGCAGGAAAAATCGCAGCCGGGAATAATCTTCGTTTTTCTCGCTGAAGGGATTTCCCTGTGAAAAGTGCAAAATATGGTCATATTTTATGAGTCGGCAATTTATTATTGCCGACTTTTGTATTGTGCACAGAATATATTATTATCACAAGATAAATGTGTGCCATAAAAACAATAAAAGTCCATATAAAAGGGGTTGCCGCAATATTACTTTTTTGGTAAGATTATAGTGGATTTTGAGAAATTGTCTATCGTTTTACACAAGGAGGATTTACTAATATGCAATTCAAAAAGTTCTTAAGCGTAGTTCTGCTTTTGTGCGTACTCATGTCATCCTGCATGGTTGCCGCTTCTGCGGCAGAGGTGCGGTATGCGGATACGGCGGCAAATGCAGAAATTTCAGAGGTAGGTAAGGATTACGGCCTCATGGATAATATCCAGGACGGTAATATTCTTCACTGCTTCTGCTGGAAACACACAGATATTATAGAAATGCTCCCCGAAATTGCTGAGGCAGGCTTCACTTCCGTGCAGATTTCGCCCCCTCAGTCAACAGCCGGTACCGGCACTTGGTGGTGGTTCTACCAGCCTCAGGGTTTCTACATCGGCTCCGGCGCAATGGGCAATAAGCAGACCCTTATTCAGCTTTGTACTGAGGCTGAAAAATACGGAATCAAGATTATTGCCGACGTTGTTGCCAACCACCTTGCCGGCGACCACAGCAACATTCAAAACGACCTTAAGGACAGCAAATATTGGCATACCTACGGCGGCGGAGCACACGACGGCGACCGCAACAGCGTTATCAACGGAACTATCGGTATGCCCGACCTTAACACAGCTCACCCTTACGTTCAGCAGTGCGTAAGAGATTATATTTTGGAGCTTAAGGAGTGCGGCGTTGACGGTATCCGCTGGGACGCTGCCAAGCATATAGGTCTTCCCTCTGAGGACGACGACTTCTGGCCTGCAGTTACAGACGATACCGGTATTTATCATTACGGTGAAATCCTAAACAACCCCGGCGTTGACAGAAACAGCGAGCAGGGCAAGAGCCTTCTCAACGAGTACTGTCAGTATATGAGTATTACAGACTCTACCTACGGTATGGATTTGCGTAACGCATTTAACAGCGGTCAGGCTCCCGATCACAGCGGTGTTTTGACCGAACTCGATATCCCTGCAAACAAAATGGTTTATTGGGGTGAGAGCCACGATACCTGGTCAAACAACCATGATTGGGGTTATTCCAACGATATGACCCAGAACGTTATCGACCGTGCGTACGCAGTGGTCGGCAGCCGTGCCGGTGCTACCGCCCTTTACTTCTCACGTCCTTCTACAGCTAACAAGGACAGCATTCAGATTGGCGCAAAGGGAAGCACACACTTCACAAGCGCCGAAGTTGCAGCGGTTAACCGCTTCAGAAACGCAATGCACGGACAGGCGGAATACTTGACAAGCGGCTCAAACTGTACGGTAGTTTGCCGTGAGCAGGGTGCTGTTATCGTTGCAGGCTCAGGCTCAAACTTCAGCGTTTCCGTTCCCAACGGCGGCTCACTTGTTAAACCCGGCACATACATCGACGAAATAACCGGCTCGATATGGACCGTTACATCTTCAACTATCTCCGGTGAGATTGGCTCCTCGGGTATTGCTGTTGTATATAATCCCACATTTGAACCTACTGTTTCGGTTTCTCAAAGAGGCGGCACATTCAAGACCGATACCCTTTCCCTTACACTTACTCTTGCAAATGCTACCTCCGGCACTTACTCAATAAACGGCGGTACTGCCGAGACATTTACAGGTACTGAGACCATCACTATCGGCGAAGGCGTGGCAGCCGGTTCTACCATAACTCTCGAGGTTACGGCAACCGACGGCACTACCACCAATACCAAAACCTATACCTTCATAAAGGCAGACCCCAACGCTTCGGGTATCTATTTTGACAACGGCGATAAAAACTGGAACGAGGTGTACTGTTACATCTATAACGATTCAGGAGAGGTTTCAAAATGGCCCGGTACAAAGATGACAAAAGAGGGCAATAACCTTTGGTTTACGGAGGTTCCTGAAGACTTTGAAACCTGCAATGTAGTCTTCTCAAACGGCAGCGGCGACCAGACTCCCGGTGCTCAGGAGCCGGGCTTTGCTTATAGCGGCTCCCCAATGATTTATAAAAACGGCAACTGGGAGGAGTTCACCCCCGGGTCTACAACTCCTACAACCCCCCCAACTCCCACTAAGCCGACAGCAACGGAGACAATTCCCACAGAGACCACTACCCCCGCTAAGCCCGAAGGAAAGGTCCTCTTGGGTGACGTTGACTTAAACGGCGAGGTTAATATCCGCGATGCAAGCACCGTTCAGGCATACATTGCCTCTCAGAGAACGATTACAGGTAAAGCTCTCTTTGCCGCAGATACCGACTTAAACGGCGAACATAATATCAAGGATGCCGCACTTATTCAGAAGTATGTTGCATCTATGGTTATCAGTCAGCCTGTGGGTAAGTATATCGACTATAACGGAGATATTGTACCTACTGACCCTCCTGAGGTAACAGTACCCACTACTCCCTCAACACCCTCGGAAGAAACGGTTACAATCAGGTTTATTGACGGTGCTTCCTGGGGGAATGCAAAGGCTGTCTGCTGGAAAAATTCCGACTCTCAGCAGAGAGACGAGTATGAGATGCGTTCTATCGGAAACAACACCTTCGAGGCACAGATACCCGCAGGCTACGATAAGATTTACTTTACAAACGGCTACCAGTGGTGTCAGGATCAGAATTTCCCCGCAAACGGCGGAACATTTGATTATTACGCAGGCTGGAAATAAGTAAGTCAGATATTGTAGGCAAAGTACCTAACCCTGTCAAACTAAGGATAGTCTTTCCTTTACCCAAGCAAAAACCGTACAATTTAAGGAGCTGTGGCAAATCTGTCACGGCTCCTGTTGATTTTTTGGGGAAACTTGGGTATAATAACGGAGGTAATTTACAGGAAACAGAGATGATTTTATGTTTGAACTTACGCACCTGAAGGGCAGCACCTACTGCATCCCTATGCCCACAAACATCGGTATTTACCGACTTGATGAAAAAAGGGTAATCGTAATTGATACCGGCATTAATGAAAAGTCGGGAAAAAAGATAGTTTCTATTATCGAAAATGAGGGTTGGGAGATTGAAGCCGTAATCCTCACCCATGCCCACACAGACCACGCAGGGGGCGCAAAATATATCTTTGAGACCACGGGGGCAAGGATATATGCTTCAGAAATCGAGAGGGTTTTGGTGGAGAAGCCCGACCTGGAAACCGCCCTTGTTTACGGAGCCTATCCCTGTAACGATTTCCGCGTTAAATTTATGAATACCCCTGCCTGCAAGGTGTTTGACGTGAAGGAGCTTGCTCTCCCCGAGGGTATGGAGATTTTCTCAATCCCCGGACACTTTGCTCAGATGATTGGCATTAAAACTCCCGACGATGTGTACTTTGTTGCCGACGCGGTAAATTCCGAAAAGACCCTTGAGATTGCAAAAATCTGCTATGTTTACGATATTGCGGCTCAGTACGAAACTCTTGAGGATATAAAGAAATACGAGGGAAAGCTGTGCGTACCCTCACACGCTGAGCCTACCTATGAGATTTCTGCCTTGGCAGACGCGAATATCCGTAATCTCGATTGGGTAGGGGAGTATATTTTGGAGTCTCTGAGGGTACCTATGTCGGTAGAGGACTTAGTAAGCAAGATGACCGCCGAATTTTCGCTTGCAGGCACCTTTGCCCAGTATGTAATGACCTTTTCCTATGTCCGTACCTTTTTAACTTACCTGCGCCATAAAGGGCTTGTAAGCTATTCCCTTGACGAGGGTAGACTTCTTTGGAAAAAGGCTTGACTTGTGACTTGATAATATGCTATACTAATCGGGCTTCGAAAGTTGCGAAGCCTAAAAAATGTGGGTGTAGCTCAGCTGGTTAGAGTACTTGCTTGACATGCAAGGGGTCGATGGTTCAAGTCCATTCATCCACACCAACAAAAAACGCACTTTTGTCTACCGACAAAGGTGCGTTTTTTGAATGATGTTTGCCTGCGGCAAATGATGACGGCTACACCTAATGATGTTCGCTTCGCGAATGATGACGGCTTCGCCTAATGCTTTTGGCAAACATCGCATCATTGCGAATAAAATGAGCAACATCATTATGCGAAGCATAACATCATATCGGGTAAACCGATGCATCATTGAAAACTGACAAAATAATGTTATAATTATACAAAAGGAGGCGTTTTTATGAAGGAAAATAAACTTGCGGAGCTTTCTATGGCCTTTTCAGTGGACATCATAAACCTTGTTAAATACTTGAAATCCAAACACGAATCAATCATTTCTAATCAAATCGGAAGAAGCGGAACAAGCATAGGCGCTAATATCCACGAAGCACAATACGCACAAGGAAAGAAGGATTTTGTTTCCAAGCTTGAAATCGCCTTAAAAGAAGCAAGTGAAACGGGTTATTGGCTTGAATTACTCCATAGAACAAACTACATTGACGAACAATCGCATAAAACCCTTTCTGCAAAATGTGCATCTTTGCGTGTTATGCTGATTGCATCCTGCAAAACCGCAAAGGAGAATGCGAAATGAACAAAAACAGACTTACTTTTCTTAAAGATGCCTTCGCTGGATTCGAACTTCAATTCGCTGAAGATTATTCTAATGCGGTGATTGTGAATCCTAATTACGATGAAAATATTACCGTGTATGACGATGAATATGAATTTATTGTTTGCTTTTCTTTCCAACATCGTCATTTCGAAGATGATGATGATTTAGTAGATTGGATTCGTAATATCATATCCGGAAACACATTTGCAATTGAATTTTTCAAT
>JAQXHW010000138.1 GCA_029007475.1 Oscillospiraceae bacterium
ACCCTTCTGTAAACTCAAAGCTTAAGGACTGCATTGCAAAGGCTAAGGCTGCCAATGTTCCTAACGATAATATCGAACGCATCATCAAAAAGGCTTCAAGTGACGCTGACTCTACAAATTATGAGGCTGTTACCTATGAAGGCTACGGTCCGAGCGGCGTTGCTGTTATTGTTGAAGCACTTACAGACAACCGCAACAGAACAGCAGGTGAGGTAAGACATTACTTTGATAAATTCGGCGGAAATATGGGAACACAGGGCTGCGTAAGTTTTATGTTCTCACAAAAGGGTGTACTTGTAATTGAACGTGAAGACCTTGAAAAGGACGAGGATACCGTTATGAGCGACGCACTTGAATGCGGTGCTTCCGACTTTGAGGCTGACGAGGATATTTTCACTATTTATACAGAGCCTTCCGACATGGGAGCTATCCGCGACGACCTTGCTGACAAGGGCTATAACTTCGTTACCGCTGAGGTTGCTATGGTGCCCAACACCTACACAAAGGTTGACGACCCTGCTGTTCAGGAGAAGCTCCAGAAAATGCTTGATATGTTTGAGGATAACGACGATATCCAGAACGTCTGGCACAACTGGGAGACTGAATAATAAATTTACACACGGCTTATTGAGCGGAGTTTTTTTGAAAACTCCGCTTTTTCTTTTGTTTTTTCTTAAAAAGTCTACACATTTCGACAGTTTTCGATTATTATATTAACAGAAAACCAAAAGGAGTGTGAGGACTTGAAAAAGTACATCAACAAATTTGCTGCACTTGTTATTATCATTTTCCTTACTCTGCCCTTTGCCTATATTTCCGCTGAGAGTGAAAGGTTTTTCTATCTTGTTGATTATGCCGACGACCAAGGCTATCAAATCAAAATAACCGACGACACTGTATACATAAACTCAAGTACTCTAAACGAGGAGCTTCCAAACGCCTCTCACTTCTACGACTGCTGCGTCTATAACGGAGTTTTCAGCTTCTTAGGCTACACTCTTATCAACGGAAATTTAGGAAAACAGATTGTTGTTTTTACCTACGATTCAAAGGAAAATTATCAAAGCTCATTCGCGATTATCAACAACTCCTCCGGCATACCCTCAACCTTTGCCGCAGATACTTACGGCAAGGTTTACTTTACCTCGAGCGAGAATAACACCCTGCTCTACTGCTACTCAAAATCGGGACTTCAGTACACCTCAAAGCTCAGCGCGAACGCTTTACAGCTGCTCTGTCTGGACGGAAAGAATCTTACTGTAATTACCACGGACGGAGTTTACATACTGAGAGATAATCTCCCCTATCTTGTGAACACCTACATTCCCGAAACCCCCTGCTTCTACGCAGGCGGCGGCATAGTAAGGGACTCGGCAAATACCGAATACACCTATGAGGACGGAAACCCGGTGAAAATAGAGCCTGAGGAAACTCTCTTGCCGACTGAAGCTCCCAACAACGAAAACACTCTTGAAATTATCGAAAGCGAAAAGTATCTGATTGTCCCAGTAGGGACTACCGTAGCAAAGCTGAGAAAAGCTCTTGGCTTAAACTTAGGAGAAATATCCGTAACCAAAGCAAACGGAAAAGCTATCACCTCGGGAAAGCTGGGTACAGGCATGAAGGCAGAATATAATGGGCTTGAAAAATACACGGTCATTATGGGTGAGCTTACCTCAGAGGGAAACATCAACTCCCGAGATTTGAAGCTCATGATGAAGCTGCTCACCGGAGAGGAGAAAACCACGGAGATACTCTTACTTGCAGGTGATTTAGACGGAAACGGAATTCTCAACACAAAGGACCTTTTAGCTCTTTCAAAGTTATATTAAAAAAATCAAGGCGACTGAGATGTTTCAGCCGCCTTTGCGTTTTATTTACTGTGCTTTTTTGTAGCCGATTCCTTCCATGACTAAGGTCTCACCGTCAAAGGAATACTTCATGGACATATCGCCTTTCTCGCCGTTGTAGTAAGGGAAAGTCACAAGAATTTCGCCGTTGTAGGTTGTATAGACAAAGCTCGTTTCAACCTCTAATTTGTCGGTGTAATACTGCATGAGAACAACACTCTCGGAGGCCTTGTACTTGCCTGTTCCGTCAGCGTTAAAGGTAAAGCTTGTTTCCATTTCGTCCTTCCATGTGCCAACCAGCTTATCGTCAATTACCATTGACTTTATCTCAGCTTCATCAACAGATGCGTGAGAAAGTGCCTTGGGGTCGTTTTTGAGGGCAGGAAGCTCTTTTCTAAGGAAGTTAAGGCTTGCATCTCCACCAAAGTTAATTTCCATCTTATCGCCGTTTTCGCTGAAAGTAACTTTACCTGTTTCGACTGAAAGACCTAAGAAATCGGTGAAGAAATTACTTGTAATATTTAGCTTACCGTCCTCGCCTTTTGCGGTCGAATAAGCGGCAATAACGTTGTTGCTTCCGTTGGTCATGTATATTTTCTCGCTGTCGAAAACAAAATACATTCCGCCGCCGTAAATCGACTGAGGCTCGTCGCCGTTATAGATAACCCAATCCCAGCTTCCTTCAACTCCCTTTTGGAAGAAGCCCCTGTAAATAAACACAGAGCCTAAAATCAGAACTGCTACAAGCAGGAAAGATACTGCGGCAATAATAATGGGCTTTTGAATTATAAAAGGCTTTTTCTTTACGGCAGAGATTTCCTCCTCTGCCGAGGCTTCCTCCTCGGCTGCTTTCTCCTCGCTGATTCCGTAGCGTTCAAGCTCAAAGTCAATATCATCCTTGTCGATATCTAAGGTCGAGGTAAATTTCTCTCCTGCCTCCTTTAAGCTTTCACCTGCGTCATCCTCGGGAATATTATTTACTAAATCTTTATTTTCTGTATCCAAAGCTATACCTCCGTACTTTTTTTTGAAATACAAGACTATATTACTATTTTTCTTAAAAGAAATCAATATGTTTTATATGACGTTTGTGTGAAAATTTTTTTGATATTTGCTCATTTTATATGCAGAATAAGTATTGAATCTATATGTAATTTATGGTAGAATACAAACAATTATTGCTTTGATAGTAATTTAACAATCTATATATAAAGAGGTTTTGATAATGGACCACAATAATCTTTACAAGCTTTGGCTTGAAAATGCAACTGACGATACTGAGCTTAAGACAGAGCTCCTTGAGATTCAAGACAACGAAAAGGAAATCTACGAAAGATTTTACAGACAGCTTGCTTTCGGTACCGCAGGGCTTCGCGGTGTTATCGGCGCAGGTACTAACAGAATGAACATTTACGTTGTTCGTCAGGCTACTCAGGGCTTGGCTAACTACATCAATAAAAACTTCGGCGGCGGTGCTGTTGCTATTTCCCACGACAGCAGAAACAAGGCTGCGCTATTCATGTGTGAAGCCGCAAGAGTTTTAGCCGCTAACGGAATAAAGGTTTATATCACTCGTGAGCTTCAGCCTACGCCTGTACTCAGCTATCTTGTTCGCCACTTCTCCTGTAAAGCCGGTATCATGATTACCGCCAGCCACAATCCTGCCGCTTACAACGGCTACAAGGCCTACGGCGAGGACGGATGTCAGATGACCGATGTGTCCGCAGGCATGGTTTACGATGAGATTTGCAGTATTGATATGTTCGAGGGCGTTAAGCTCTGCAATTTAGATGAGGCAATTAAGGCAGGCACTATCGAATACGTTGACGAAAGTGTTTATACCGAGTATCTCTCTGAGGTTAAGAAACAGCAGGTTAACCCCGGTATCTGCAAGGGTGCTGACCTTTCTGTTGTTTACACTCCCTTAAACGGCACAGGCAACAAGCTTGTTCGCCGTGTACTCTCCGAAATCGGCGTTGAAAACGTCAGCATAGTTAAGGAGCAGGAGCATCCCGACGGAAACTTCACAACCTGTTCTTTCCCCAACCCCGAGCTTCCCGAGGCTTTGGAATTAGGTATCAAGCTCTGTAACGAAGTTAAACCAGACCTTCTCCTTGCTACCGACCCCGACGCAGACAGAGTCGGTATTGCCGTACCCGACTGCGACGGCTCCTACCGCCTTATTACCGGTAACGAAACAGGCATCATGCTCACCGACTATATCTTAAATTGCAGAAAAGAAAACGGTACTCTCCCCGAGGACGCCGTTGTAGTCAAGACCATTGTTTCCACAAGACTCGTTGAGCGTATATGCAAGCACTATAATACTAAGATGAAGGACGTTCTCACAGGCTTTAAGTATATCGGCGAGATTATCTTAGGTCTTGAGCAGAAGGGCAAAGAGGATAACTTCATCTTCGGCTTTGAGGAAAGCTACGGCTACCTTGCAGGCTCATATGTACGCGATAAGGACGCTGTCGTTGCTTCTATGCTCATCTGTGAAATGGCAGCTTACTACAAAAAGCAAGGAAAAACTCTCGCTGAGGTTATCGACGGACTCTATCATGAGTACGGCTACTACTATAACAAAACTCTCGACTTCTACTTTGAGGGTGCTGAGGGTATGCACAAAATGCAGGAGCTTATGGACTCTCTCAGAGCTAATCCGCCCAAGGAAATCGCAGGCTTTGAAGTTGAGGGTATCTGCGACTACAGGGAAAGCACAAACAAAAATCTCCTTACAGGGGATGAATCTGTTATAGACCTTCCCAAATCAAATGTCCTCTCCTGTTCTCTCGCAAGCGACAATGCCGCTATTGTAAGACCCAGCGGCACAGAGCCTAAAATAAAGCTCTACCTTACCTCTGTCGGCAAGGACAAAGAGGATGCACTAAGTATCATGGATAAGCTCGAAGAGTCGGCAAAGGCTCTCTTAGGAGTATAAATTTAATACTAAGTCTCAGCCGTGGCAGAAGTTTCCGCCACGGCTTTTAATTTTGCTATTGACATTTTCGAACGGTTGTTCTATAATAACCACACAAACATTTGTTCTATTCTCGAATGCTTGATGTTTAGTTTTTTAATGAAGGACCTGATGAATATGAGATTTATACTCCACAGCGACTGCAACGGCTTTTTCGCAAGCGTAGAATGTCTGCATAATCCCGAAATAAGAAATAAGCCCGTGGCAGTTTGCGGAGACGCAGACAAACGTCACGGAATTGTACTTGCAAAAAACGAGCTTGCAAAGAAATACAAAATTCAAACAGGCGAAGCCGTTTGGCAGGCAAAGGAGAAATGCCCTGAGCTTGTAACAGTTACCCCTCACTATGACCGATATCTGAGATTTTCTAAAATGGCAACTCGAATTTACTCTGATTACTCCGACCATATTGAGCCCTTCGGCCTCGACGAGGCTTGGATTGAGCTTACAGGCAGTGTTACTGATTTTAAGCAAGCGGAAAATATCGCCCATGAAATCAGACAGAGAGTAAAGCTGGAGCTTGGCATAACCGTCAGCGTCGGGGTGAGTTTTAACAAAATTTTCGCAAAGCTGGGGAGCGACTATAAAAAACCCGACGCAGTAACGGTAATAACTCCCGATAACTATAAGAATGTGGTTCATCCCCTACCCTCAGACTGCCTTTTAGGAGTAGGAAAGGCAACAAGGAAAAAGCTCCTAAATATAGGGGTAAAGACTATCGGAGATATAGCCCATACACCTCGGGAGCTTTTGCACTCTCATTTAGGTAAATTCGGCGATACCCTCTATGCCTTCGCAAACGGCTACGACACCTCTCCCGTAAAGCCCTTGGGCTACTCAAGACTTCCTAAATCTATCGGCAACTCCACCACCCCATCGCGGAACATGGAAAACCTCGATGACGTTAAAATCGTCTTGGGAGTACTCACCGACAGCGTTTGCAGGAGAGCAAGGGAGCAAGGCTTAGCGGCAAAAACCGTCACCGTCAACATAAGGGATGAGGACCTTTTCATTATAAACCGTCAATTAACCCTCAATCGCCACAGCAACCTGACAAGTGAGATAAACGCCGCCGCTCTTGCTGTATTTGACGAAAATTATCAGTGGCGAAAGCCTATCCGCAGTATCGGCGTCACCCTATCAGACTTTGTAAGGGATTTTGCCCCTGTGCAGACCTCTCTCTTTGTAAACGAGGTAAAACGAGAGCAAAAAACTCAGCTTGATAAATCCTTGGACTCACTAAAAAAGCGGTTCGGCGCCTTCTGTGTCCGTCCTGCATTTATGCTTAAAGACAGGGAGCTATCAGGCTTTTCGCCTAAAGAAGAAAACATCGTGCATCCCGTTGGATATTTCGGATAGGAAACATCATAGGTTTCACAAAAGGAGGTAATTTTCTATG
>JAQXHW010000139.1 GCA_029007475.1 Oscillospiraceae bacterium
GCAGCAATTGATTTTCTGAGAGAGCAGGGTCTTGCAAAGCAGGCTAAGAAGGCTTCCAGAATAGCTGCTGAGGGTATTGCGTTTGCTCTCACAAACGACAATAACACAGCCGGCGTTGTTATCGAGGTTAACTCCGAGACTGACTTCGTTGCTAAGAACGAGGACTTCCAGAACTTCGTAAAAACTTGCGCACTCACAGTTATCGAGAATGCTCCTGCTGATGTTGATGCTCTCAAGGCTTGCACAGCATACGGCACCGATATGACCGTTGAGGCTCTCCTTCAGGAGAAGGTTCTCACAATCGGCGAGAATCTCCAGATCAGACGTTTTGAGCGTTTTGATACTCCCTGCGTAGGCTATGTTCACGCAGGCGGTAAAATCGGCGTTATGGTAACA
Source organism: Oscillospiraceae bacterium (assembly GCA_029007475.1). GTDB lineage: Bacteria > Bacillota > Clostridia > Oscillospirales > Acutalibacteraceae > Ruminococcoides. The sequence goes on from JAQXHW010000139.1 coordinate 397, forward strand.
TTTGATACCGATGTTGATACAACAGCCGACGCTTTCGTTGCATACGGCAAGGACGTTGCAATGCAGATCGCTGCTATGAATACCCAATATCTCAACGCTGATGCAGTTCCCGCTGAGGTTCTCGAACACGAGAAGAAGATTATGCGTGAATTGGTTATCAACGAGGGCAAGCCCGAGGCAATCGCAGACAAGATTGTTGCAGGTAAAATCAGCAAGTTCTATAAGGAGAACTGTCTTGTAGATCAGGAGTTCGTTAAGGACAACAAGATGAACATCAAGCAGTACACCGATTCCGTTGCTAAGTCTCTCGGCGGCACAATCACTATCACAGGATTTGTTCGCTATGAGAAGGGCGAAGGCATCGAGAAGCGTCAGGACGACTTCGCAGCAGAAGTTGCTTCTATGGTTAAGTAATTTAGCTTTCTCGGTAAATTTAATACTTACGAATTTCAGCACTCACTTATGTGGGTGCTGTTTTTTGCGAAAAAAGGCAGCCACTTTTGAGTGACTGCCTATATTCATATCAAATAGTATTATCAAAATTCCTGTTTTACGGAACGTCCGAAAAGCTCCTCGAACGCTTGCTGCATTGGCTTTTCCTCAAAGAGAACATCGTAAAGAGCGGAGACTATGGGCATCTCTACATTGTATTTGATTGAGAGCTTTTTGAGAGCCTTTGTGGTCATAACTCCCTCTGCCAGCTTTTCGAATTTAGCACCCTGAGCATACTTTTCGCCGTACATTCTGTTGTGGCTCCATTTTGAAAAGAGGGTTGCTTCGTAGTCGCCTAAATGACAGAGCCCGTAAGCGGAGAGGGGATTGCCACCCATAGCCTCAATAAGTCTTGAGATTTCGCGTGTACCTCTTGCCATGAGAGCGCCCTTGAGGGATTGATAATTCAAGCCGTCAAGCATACCGGCAACAATACCGATAACATTTTTTGCGGCGGCGCCTATCTCACTTCCGATAAAGTCGTTGCCTATATACATTCTTATAAGAGAGCTTGAAAGATTGTGAACAAGCATCTCCTTAACTTCCTCGTTTTGGCTGTCAATAACCATGCAGTTGGGAATACCTTTGACGAAATCCTGGGGATGACCGGGACCGACCCAAACGGCGATAGGAGTTTTCTCCTCGTCAACGAAGCTCGAGACAACCTCAGAGAGTCTGCAGCCGGTTGATTCCTCAACGCCTTTCATGCAGAGAACGATTATTTTACCGTCTAAGTTGTGCTTTGAGACATCCTCCATATAATCGCGAAGGTGCTGAGCAGATATAGAAATAACGATAACCTCGGCACGTTCTACGGCATAAGCTAAGTCGTCGCTAACCTCAATAGACTCAGGAAAGCTGAGATAATCGTTTTTGCGAGTTTCTTTAAGCGCTATAAATTCAGGTGCGTCAGAGAGTCCGCAGGAGAGGACTTGGTGACCTGTTTTATCCAAATACCATGCGATACAGCTGCCCCATCTACCGCAGCCTAAAACAGAAATTTTCATTATTAGCTCCTATGTATGTTAAGTCCAAAATAAATAAACCCGCCTGACCGTATTATCGCTTATATAACCTGCTACTAAAAAAGCAGGTGGGTGCTCTCCCGATAGCTTTTGGCTCCCTTCCTCCTGCGCTATACGGCACAGGGAGGTCTGCACGCCACTACCGGAGCAAAGCTCCCGATTTAACGGTTGTAGGGTTATAATGCGACATTCACGCATCAGGCAGGAATTTATCAGTATTTAATTATCAAAATCATCATCTGAGAATTTTTCCTCGAAGCGTTCCTCAAAAATTTCGCTTAACTTATCGATAAGCTCATCGCTTTCAACCTCGGAAAGCTCCCAGTCGTTTCCGTTTGTAACAGCCTCCATGATGTAGTATTCACCGCTGTCCATAAGACGGTCCTCGGGATTATCGAAAACAGGATAGAGGGCATAGTATTCCTTATCCTCAAATTCCACAGTATCGAGTATCTCAAAGCAATGCTCAACATTTTCCTCGTCAATAAGGGTAATCAAATCAGGGGAATAGTCCTTTTCCATAAGAGATTTCCTCCTTTATCAGTCTATATTAATTTTAACTGTATATGCTATTTTAGTCAAGGGTGAAAGCTGTAAATTTTAGTAAATATTTGATTTATATTTCTTGAAAGCAAAATAACTTAACACATAAACCGTAACAATAACACGGATAATATTATAGTTGAAAATTATCGTTAACGGTAGTATAATATTAATGTATATATCTATGTCTATTTTTCGGGGGATATCTATGATATTAAAATCCTTTGAGGCTTTACCTGAGTTTTTGAAGTGTGACGGAGTAAAGCCTTACTATGACATACTAAAAAAGAAACAGGCAAGCTTGGTGTTTAAGAGAATGCTCGATATTGTTTTGGCGTTTTTTCTCATGCTTTTGCTCCTTTTACCTATGCTTGTTATTGCAATCTGCATTAAGTGTACCTCAAAGGGTCCCGTTATCTACAAGCAGGAGAGAGTCACAACCTATGGCAGACGCTTTAGAATTTGGAAATTCCGTACCATGATTACCGGTGCTGATTTGAAGGGTCAGCTTACTTGCAGCGATGATGACCGAGTTACAAAAATCGGTCATAAGCTCAGAAGATTTCGCCTTGACGAGCTGCCTCAGATTTTCCATGTGTTAAGCGGAAAAATGAGTATTGTGGGAACTCGCCCCGAAGTGCCTAAGTATGTTGAAGCATATACGGATGAGATGCTTGCTACTCTCTTGATGCCTGCGGGAGTAACCTCGCTTGCAAGCATTATGTTTAAGGACGAAGCCAAGCTTCTTGAGAATGCCGAGGACGCTGACAAGGTTTACATAGAAACCATACTCCCTCAGAAAATGGAGTATAATCTCAAATATATCTCCCGCTTTGGCTTCCGTCGGGATATTTATCTTATTGCTAAAACCGTTAAGGATGTATTCTTATAAACCAAAATAAGTTTTGAGGTAACAGATATGCTAAAAAAGCTGAAACTGCTTTTTCTCGATACCTCGCTCTTTAGAGTGAGCTACATTATGTTCTTGTTTTTCTCAATGGTAATGTATATTGAAAAAGTGGCAATTTGGGTACAGTACGGACTTTTTGTTTGGGGTTTCTTTCTTAGTTTATACTCTGTAATTGTGCGTAAATCCTTTAAGAGACTCTATTTCGGTATTTGGCTTATGGCTTTCTTGCTGTCATTTACCTTGACAATAGTATTTAATATATCAAGTAACCTTACGGCGCTTCTCTACAATATCGGAATGCTCATAAACGTAAGTATATGCTTTTTTGTATTCTACGGAATGTATCTCGAAAAGGGTGTGCCCTTTAGATGGGAACTATACCTTACCGCAAGGCTCATTGTGTACCTTGCAACCCTCTTTACCCTTATCGGACTGATACTCATGCTCTTTACTCATGGCAGGTACGACGCCTATATGTACTATAAGGGCGAGGTCTTTAAGGGATTCTTCACTAACCCCAACTACCAAGGTTATGCTTCCGCAATTTCCATTATTTTCTGCCACATGCTCACAAAGCCCAACTTTGTGGTGAATTCAGGACAGAAACGTGTGAGCAGAATTATACTTGTAAGCTGCGTTGTCCTCAACATGATTGCTCTTTTGCTTTGCGACAGTACCGCGAGCTTAGTGCTCTTGGTAGTCTATGCGGCGGTATTTGTAATTATTAAGCTGTTCTCCATGATAGAGGAGCTTACCGTTAAAAAGATGCTCTCGCGTGTTGCTATGCTCATCGTTGCAGGAGTCGTAATGGTTGCCCTTATGATATTTATGAGAACCTCCTTCCGTTTGGGAGTCGTCTCCCTTTTCTCCGGAGAGGGAGGGGTTGACCCTGAGATTTATAACAAAATTTCCTCTCAGGGAGCTTTCAAATTCCTTGAGGATTCGGGTTTTACCAGCAGAGTTTCACTTTGGCAGTCGGGAATTAAGGTTTTTCTCTCAAATCCTATTTTCGGTGTGGGCAAAGGAAATCTCTATGACTGTATGATTGCAGCAGGCTGTAAATCCCCCTGTCCCACTTTCTACGGGAAATATGACAGAATTATTTTCTCCGATTTACACAACGGATACTTAATGCTTTTGGTAACCGCGGGTATTATAGGTTTTTTACTTTTCATGACCTTCATTGTGCGAATCCTCAGAATGACCGTGCCTGTATGGTTTGTTCACCGAAGAATTATGATGTATAGTGCCTATCCCT
>JAQXHW010000140.1 GCA_029007475.1 Oscillospiraceae bacterium
AGACTCGGTGAGTTTAATACTCCCCACGGACTTGTTAAAACTCCATGCTTTATGAATGTTGCAACCGCAGGAGCCATTAAAGGCGGCCTCTCTGCCTTTGACCTTAAGGAATTAGGCTGTCAGGTTCAGCTTTGCAATACCTATCATCTGCACGTAAGACCCGGTGATGAGGTTGTGAGAAAGCTCGGCGGCGTACACAAATTCACCCGATTTGACGGACCTATTCTAACCGACAGCGGCGGTTTTCAGGTTTTCTCTCTTGCAAAGCTTCGCAATATTAAGGAGGAGGGCGTTACCTTTGCCTGTCATATTGACGGCAGAAAGCTATTTATGGGTCCTGAGGAGAGTATGAGGATTCAAGCAAACTTAGGCTCAACTATTGCCATGGCATTTGATGAGTGTGTTGAAAATCCTGCTGAATATTCCTACGCTAAGAAATCCTCCGAGATGACTGTAAGATGGCTTAAAAGATGCAAGGACGAAATAGAGCGGCTAAAAAGAGAGAAGATTGCGCTCAATCCTCAGCAGCTGCTATTTGGTATCAACCAAGGGGCAACATATAAGGATTTACGAACGGAGAATATGAAAAGAATAGCTGAGCTTGATTTGCCGGGCTACGCAATAGGCGGTCTTGCTGTGGGCGAAGAAGCTAAGGTTATGTATGAAATAATCGAAACTGTCGAGCCTTTTATGCCAAGCGATAAACCCCGTTATCTTATGGGCGTGGGTACTCCTGTAAATATATTAGAGGGGGTTAGACGCGGAGTGGATTTATTTGACTGCGTTATGCCCTCGAGAAACGCCCGTCACGGACACCTCTTTACAAGCAAGGGTATCATAAATATCTCAAACGCAAAATATGAGCTTGACGATTCCCCTATCGATGATGAATGTGACTGCTTCGCGTGCAGAAATTTCTCTAAAGCGTACATCAGGCATTTACAGAAATCTCAGGAAGCATTGGGACTTCGCCTTGCCGTTATACATAACCTCCGTTTCTACAATAAGATGATGGAGGATATAAGAGAGGCTCTTCTAAACAGCCGCTTTGAGGAATTTTACAGAGAAAAAGCTCCTATTTACGGACAGCGTATATAATTTACGAAATATTTACTTGATTTATACTCTTAATGCTGATATAATCAAAATGTTGTTAAAATTTTGAAATGAAAGGAACTTTATATTATGGGAAATCTTTGGATAATACTTGTTTATGTTCTTCTCTTTGTCGGTCTTTACTTTGTGCTTATCAGACCTAACTCAAAGAAAAAGAAGCAGGAAGAAGAGCTTAAAAAGAACATCAACATTGGTGACGACATTACTACAATCGGCGGAATTGTCGGCAAGGTAGTTGCTGTACGCGACGAAGACGACGAGGTTATTATCGAATCCGGTACCGACAGAGTTAAGCTAAGATTCAAAAAGTGGTGTATCTATTCCAACAACACAGCTATGGCTGCTCAGGAGGAAGAAAAGAAGCGTATTGCTGAGGAAAAAGCAAAGGCAAAGGAAGAAAAGAAAGCAGCAAAAGCCAAAGCTAAAGAAGATAAAAAAAATATGTAATAATTTTATATCCCCTGAAATATATTTTAGCAGAATATATTTCAGGGGATTTTTATATTGAAAGCTATTAAAACTTCATTCGGTAAATCGGGAATTGCAAACTACGCAAAAGCAATATTTGCTGGATTAATTTTCGGCATTGTCGTATCGGCAACGCTACTGTGCGTTTTTGCGGCGGTAATTTTGGGGATTGGTAAGATACCGTACACAGCTATCCCCTACGTTGTGATAGGGATATTCTCTATAGGCGCGTTCTTAGCCGGATATATTTCGGCACGAATACTAAAAATTAAAGGCTTGATGTTCGGTTTGATAAGCGGCGGTATAATGTTTATTTTAGCGCTTATCGGAGGTTTCGTATTCAGTACCGAGACCTTAAGCCTGCTAACTTTACTCAGGCTCGCTGCCTTTACCCTATCAGGTGCCTTAGGCGGTATTAAGGGCGTCAACAGGAAAGATAAACTCAAGATTAAATAGTAAAAGCCGTGGAGCGGTCCACGGCTTTCTTCTATATAAGCTGTTTCATGTCATCGGGAATTTCGGCATGAAGCTTAATTATTTCATTAGTATATGGATGTATGAAGGATACTTCCGCGCAGTGGAGAGCCTGTCTCGAAATTTCTTTTCTCTCTCCGCCGTATAGGTCATCTCCCATAAGGGGATATCCTAAATAAGAAAGATGACAACGAATCTGATGCGTTCGTCCTGTTTCAAGACTTAGCTTCAAAAGTGTTCTGTCGTCAAAAACTCCCAGAGGCTCATAGCGAGTTACTGCCGATTTGCCGTCAGCTCGCACTTCCCTGACTATTTTGCTGTTATCAGATAGTCCTATCGGCAAATCAACCACACCGCTACTGTTGATAACACCGTGACAAACAGCAAGATAGGACTTGGAAATGTTTGATTTCTGCAATAGTGAGGCTGTGTGTCGGTCTCGGGCAATTATGACTATTCCCGATGTATCGCTGTCTAGTCGGTTTACAGCGCGGAAAACAAAGTCATTATCGGTATTTTGATATCTATATGATACAAAATTTGCGAGAGTATCAAACTGATGTTTTTTTACGGGATGAACAGGGGTATTTGGAGGTTTATTAAGGATTAATAGATAGTTATCCTCATAGAGTACATCTAAGTCTCCGTACACAGGAGAAATATTGCTTTCCTCTTTTGGGAAGGAGACGGTTATCTCGTCACCCTCATGTATGATGTCAATTGTGCGAAGAAGCTCACTGTTTCTAAGAATACTGCCCTCGGTCTTCTTTAAGAGAGCAAGAGAACGCGCAGAAAAACGGCAGTAGGTACGGAGATATACCACTGCTTTCTTTCCTTCATATTCTTTTGAAACCGTGAATTTCAAAACTTCGCTCATAATTTTACCTTAAAAATAAATATAATAATAGTGCAAGAGCGCACTGCGCACCGAAAATCAGAGGTATTCCCAGCATAAATTTTAGGTGTTTTGTTTTATGACGGATAAGGTGCATCGTCAAATACATAAATACCGAACCGCCGAGCACAGACAAAAGCATTAAAGTATTTTCCGATACTCTGTTTTTTCTTTTTCTTGCGGCGTGTTTATCGCAGACAGTTACTATTACTGAAATTAGGCTGATTACAGCTAAATATATAAGAAGCCAAAAATACCAAGCCATTTTAACCTCCGGAGGATATATGAAAAGGATAAGTATTTCAATTATTGCGGCAATTTTGCTTTTAGTTGTTTCTATCTCGGTTATCACCTTGACAAGAACAGAAAAAAACGTTAGTTCTGAACAGCCAAACGTAAATTCCGAAGAGGTCTTTGAGGAAATGAGAGGACTTTGGGTTTCGTTTATTACCCTTGACATGTCGGGTACAGACAGATCCTTTGAGAGCTTCAAATCAAAGTTTGATAAAATACTAAGCGACGCAATAAGCTATAAGGTGAACACTTTAATTGTGCAGATTAGACCCTTTAGCGACGCTCTCTACAAGTCGGATATTTACCCGTCGTCTCATGTGCTTTGGGGTGAGCAGGGAGCTGAGGAAAGCTACGACGCTTTAGAATATATGTGCTCGGCAGCTCATAAGAAAAATATTAAAATTCATGCTTGGATAAACCCATACAGAATAGCTACAAGGGATATGCCCTCTACCCTATCTCCTGATAATCCCTTTTACATAGAGGATATCGGCTTTGAAACAGGAAGCGGTAAATACCTAAACCCCGCAAAGAAAAGCGCAAGGGATATTATTGTCAGGGGTGTGGCCGAAATAGTTGAAAAATATCCGGTTGACGGAATTCAGTTTGACGATTACTTTTACCCCGCAGACTGCGATGATTTTGACGATGAGGACTATAACGCATATCTTAAGGGCACGCCTAATCAGTATCTTGCTATGAAAAAGAATAAGTGGAGAGAAAACAACGTAAATATGCTGATTTCGGAGGTTTTCAGGAAGATTAAATCAATTAATCCTAAGGTGAAATTCGGACTATCACCACAGGGGAATGTTGAAAACTGCTATTCTATGGGAGCGGATATAAAAACATGGTGTGAAATTTACGGATATGTTGACTATATATGTCCGCAGATGTACTACTCAATAGAAAATCCTGCAAAGTCCTTCCGGTACAGTCTTGAGGAATGGAAAGATTTTTCATACCACGAGAGCATAAAAGTATATGTTGGATTGGGTGCATATAAGGCAGATACAGATGCTGATGAGGGGACCTGGGAAAGCAATACGCAGGAGCTGAAAAATCAGTTGGAGCTGCTGAGAAAATACGGGTATGACGGATATATGATTTATGATTACAGTGCATTATGCGATGAAAGCAAGAGTGAAACCTTAACTGTATTTAAGAGCTTTATATAAGCTCGCCTATGCAATAATCTGTTTCTGCTGAGGTTATTTTTACCTTTTGACAGGTGTGGCAAAGTCCTTTGTCGCCTTTAACTTTTACAGGGGTGTAGTTTTGGCTGTACCCCTCAATATATTCTGAATTTATGGGTCTTTCAAATAAAACTTCCGTTTCGGTACCGACTTGAGATTTCAAAAATTCAAGACGTTTTTCCTCGCAGGCTTTAATCATTAACTTAGCTCTTTCGTCCTTAACCGCTTTTGAGAGCTGATTATCCATTCTGTCAGCAACCGTACCGCTTCGTCTGGAATAAGGAAAAACGTGAACCTTTGCAAAGCCGATTGAGGTAACAAACATGAGGGAGTCCTTAAATTCCGCCTCATCCTCACCCGGAAAGCCTACCATTACATCGGTGGTAAAGGAGGGATTTTCAAAGAGGGAGCGGATATTCTCTACAATTTCTCTGTATTCGGAGCTGCTATAATGGCGATTCATGCGCTTGAGAGTGCTGTTACAGCCGCTTTGCAGAGATAAATGAAACTGCGGGCAGAATTTTTCGCACTTTGAGAGATTTTCCAATATCTCTCTTGTGAGAAGCTCAGGCTCTAAGGAGCCTAAACGTATTCTCTTTACCTTTTCACAATCGGCGATGGTGCTTACTGCATCCCAAAGGGATACGCCTATATCCGTGCCGTATTTTGAGAGGTTAATTCCAACAAGGACAATCTCCTCAAAACCGGCTTTAGAAAGCATATCAACTTCAGTTTTGATGTCCTCGAGGGGCTTTGAACGCACCCTGCCCCTTGAATAAGGAATAATGCAGTATGAGCAGAAGCGGTCGCAGCCGTCCTCAATTTTAAGATAAGCCCTCGTTCGTTCAGAAAAATCGGAGATAAGGCAAGGCTCAAAGACTTCGTTTTTGCGGTCATGAGGAAGAATTTCGATTATCCTCTCCCCTGTTTCTTCTAGGCTTTTAATTAGTTTGGGGATTTCGGTATGAACACCGTTACCGATTACAATATCACAGGATGAAAAGTTTTCATATTTCCGCGGAAATGCCTGAGACATACATCCACAGAGAACAATTATACTTTTGGGGTAATTTCGTCGTAGTCTGCCGATGAATCTGCGGCATTTTGACTCACTTACTGCGGTAACGGCGCAGGAATTAACAATAAATATTTGTGCTTCACTGTCAATTTCCGTTGAAATATAGCCGCTTTCACACATAATCTTGCGAATGTACTCGGTTTCGTATTGGTTTACTTTACAGCCAAAGGTAAATATTTTGAAGTTCATTCCTGCACCTTCTTTCAAAATTCAAAAAATGATATTTTCAAAATAATATTTTGTGATTAACATGCCTTGTCGTTGTATTGTATTTACCGCGAAGTGCGGTAAATATCTCCCGCAAAGCGGTACTAAAAGCCTTCGAAAAGAGACATTTGGGAGCTTTCCGGGAGACCTCTTAATGCACCCAACTCTCGTAGTGCTTCGATAACAGACTTGGAAACCTTGGTTTTCTGCTGGAAATCCTCAACTGAGAAATACTCTCCCTGAGCACCGCAGTTTTCAAGAGCGATTGCCGCATTAAGACCGATACCTGCAATAGATGTAAAGGGTAAGCGAAGCTTGCCGTCCTCGATAACAAAGGTCTTTGCTTTTGATTTGTAGAGGTCGATTGGTAAGACTTCAATTCCGCGAGCGAGCATTTCGTTCATAATCTGCAAGGTTGCGATTTCTGTCTTTTCCTTGGCAGTTGCTTCAAAGCCCTTTTGGTTGATGTTCTTAATTTTCATCTCAACCGCTTGCTTGCCTCTTACGGCTGTTACACCGTCAAAATCCTCACCGCGTACAGAGAAGTATGCTGCGTAGTATTCAAGAGGTTTATGAACCTTGTACCAACCGAGACGGAGGGTTGATATCATATATGCGGCGGCGTGAGCCTTGGGGAACATATATTTTATCTTCATACAGGAGTCGATATACCAATCGGGTACGTTGTGGTCGCGCATCTCCTGGATATCTTCCTCTGTGAGCAGCTTTGTGGCATTACCCTTACGGACAATCTCCATGATTTTGAAGGCCTTTTGAGGGTCCATACCCTTGTGCATAAGATAGGTCATAATGG
>JAQXHW010000141.1 GCA_029007475.1 Oscillospiraceae bacterium
CACATAGGACAGGGTTCTAAGGTGACGTAAAGGTCGCAGGAGGAAAGATTTGCAGAGGATAGCTTTTTTGAAGCGTTTTCAATAGCCACGATTTCAGCGTGCTTTGTGGCACATTTTTCTCTCTCCGTGTGGTTTCGTCCCTCTGCGATGATTTCGCCTCCCTTGACTATTACACAGCCTACCGGTATTTCGTTTTCTTTACGAGCCTCAAGCGCTAAGGCGTAGGCTCTTTCCATAAAATCGTATCTGTCCATTTTATCCTAAATTTATCGGTAAATATTTCGAAGCCGCCTCGATTGTCATATACGCAAAGGCAATAATAACCGTAGGGAAAAGGTAGAAGCCGCGATTTATCTCTTTTTTTGTAAGAGGACCGTCATAGCCTCTGAGCTTCATAAAATCCTTGTCTTTTTTCGAGAGAATAACCGTCATAATAATAGCTAATATCAAGAATGTTATGATAATCGAAAGCAGAATAAGGTAAACTCCCTCGCTTGTCATTGAGTAATCCTTGTAGTTTTGATAGAGTATGTCGTTTAGTACGCTGTATGAGTTATTAAGGGCATGAATGAGCATCGCAGGGAGCATGGAGTCTGTGCTTACTGTAACGAAGCCTAAAACAAGACCTACGATAAAGGCGAAAGGAATCTGCACAAGGTTGCCGTGCATGAAGCCAAAGAGCAGAGCGGTGGCAAGAACGGCGAAGCCGTCACCGAATTTCCGTAAGGACGATAGCATAACACCGCGAAAAACGAATTCCTCTGAAACAGCGGGAACAACGGCAGTTGAGAGTAAAGCCAGGACTATCTCTAAGGGGCTGTTTATTGTTTGACTTGCGCTTGAGTGGGAACTAACGGGATTAAGTCCGAAGCTCCTTACTACCTCCATAAAGGCTGAGGTTAGGACGTTTGAGAACATACAAACCGAGAAGCCGATAACAATAAGGGCGAAAAACTTAAAAGGCCGTACCTTATTAAAGGGCAGAGCTTCCGAAAGGGAGGATTTATTTACCTTTAAGAAAACGAGTCCGGTTATGAGGAAAGCCGTAAGGGAAGTAAGACTTGAGATAATGTCGTTTGGCACTGTGTCTATATCTTTGGAAAAATAGAGACTTGTACCTAAGCTTTTTATGAACCAAACCAGACAGTAGGAGATAACAGTAAAAAGAATTGAGGACGCAACTACCATAAGTCCAGCCGAGAGAGAATATCTCCTAAGCCTGGACCTTTCTTTTTTTCTCTGTAGTTCTTTCTCGGTATCATCAGTTAAGACGAACGAATTTTCGCCGTAGTTTTCGGGGCTGTACAAATTACCACACCTTATGCTATAATGTATAGGCAGATTATAGCATTAAAGGAAGATAAGTTCAAGAAATTTCGAAAAACTCTGATTTTTCTATTGACAAACAGACTTTATGAGGTTATAATTCTTGACGTACAATAAAGCAAGGCATAGAGCTTTCACCTGTGGGGTGTCGTCTGCACGGGTCAATATTTTTAAGTTTACCCTATACTTTGGGATATCTTTGAGTATTGTTATGCGGACGGAGCTTTCTGTCCGCATTATTTATTTTTGGAGGTGCTTTAACATTAGCAAGAAAGAAACTCTTATCAACGAAGAGATTAAATGTGAAGAGCTTAGAGTAATCGCTGCCGACGGTACTCAGCTTGGTATTATGCCTGCTGATAACGCACAGCGTCTTGCCATGGAGGAAAATCTTGACTTAGTTCTTATTGCAGCACAGGCAAAGCCTCCTGTTGCAAAGATTATGGACTACGGCAAGTATAAATTTGACCAGGCAAAGAGAGAAAAAGAGGCTCGCAAAAACCAGAAGGTTATCAACATCAAGGAAGTTCAGTTATCACTCAATATTGACACTCACGATTTTGATACCAAGCGCAATAACGCTGTTAAGTTCCTTACAAAGGGTGACAAGGTTAAGGTTTCTATCCGCTTTAGAGGTAGAGAGATGGGTCACTCAAAGTATGGCTACGATTTAATGGAGCGTTTTGCAGAAGGTTGCAGCGAGGTTGCTTCCGTTGAGAAGCCCGCTAAGCTCGAAGGCAGAAATATGCTGATGTTCTTAGCTCCGAAACCCGTAAAATCATAATAGGAGGATTATTAACATGCCTAAAATTAAAACACACAGCGGTGCAAAGAAGCGCTTTAAGCTTTCCAAGAACGGTAAGGTTATCCGTGCTCACGCTAACAAGAGACACATTCTTAACAAGAAGACCACAAAGCGTAAGAGAGGTCTCAGAAAGAACGTAGTTGCTGATGCAACAAATGTAAATCAGGTTAAACGCCTGCTTCCTTACCAGTAATTAACTTAGAACACGGAGGTAACATAAAATGGCTAGAGTTAAAGGCGCGATGATGACTCGCAAAAGAAGAAAAAAGGTATTAAAGCTTGCTAAGGGCTACTATGGTGCTAAGAGCAGACACTTCAAAATGGCTAAACAGGCCGTTATGAAGTCCGGCAATTATGCATATATCGGAAGAAAGCAGAGAAAGAGAGATTTCCGTCGTCTTTGGATTACCCGTATTTCTGCTGCCTGCAAACTTAACGGCACAAACTATTCAACATTTATGAACGGCCTTAAGAAGGCTGATATTGCTCTCAACCGTAAAATGCTTTCCGAGATTGCTATTTCTGATCCCGCAGCATTTACAAAACTCGTTGAGAAAGTTGTAAAATAAAAAGCTCGAGTTGCGTTCGGATTTTTCCGAGCGCAACTTTTTGCATTATGCGCCGAACATAAAATGTGATAACAGTATTTCAAAATTTGAGGTGAACTAAATGCGTGAAATCACCAGTAAGGACAACAGTCTGATTAAATATATCTCAAAGCTCCAGTCCTCCTCAAAGCTCAGACGTGATGACAAAAGATTCGTCAGTGAGGGTCTGCGCGTCTCCTTGGAAGCCTTAAACGGCGGGGTAGAGGTTGAAGCCGTGTTTTTGACAAACGAGACTTTTGAGAAGAACCGCGACTCCTTAATTCCTCTCGTTGATTCTGCAAAGGACGTATATTTACTCAGTCAGAAACTCATGTCTTCCATAAGCGAGACTAAGACTCCCCAGGGAGTATTATGCCTTCTAAAAACCCTTGACAATAATATAGTTTTTGATACAATTAATAATAAGTATATTTTTTTGGAGAACATACAAGACCCAAGTAACATGGGGACCATCCTCAGAACAGCAGATGCTCTGGGGGTAGACGGCGTTATTATGACTGAGGACTGCTGTGATGTTTACAGTCCCAAGGTCTGCCGCGGCGCCATGGGTGCGCTTTTTAGGGTACCCTTTATGACCGTGAAATCTTCTGCCGAGTTTATCTCTGAATTTAACGAAACCGGTACTTCCTATGCGGCGGTTGTTCGTGGCGGCGAGCCTTTGGGAAGCTTCTCTTTCGAGAGAAATTCTCTTGTGGTTATCGGAAACGAAGGAAACGGTCTAAAGGACGCTACTCAGGCTCTCTGCAAAAAGAAAATTACAATACCCATGATGGGTGTTGCGGAATCCCTAAATGCCGCGATCGCAACGGGTATTCTTGTATGGGAAATGATGAAATGACGGATAAAACAAAGTATTATATATGGCTTTCTCTTGGTATAGGCTTCGCTTCACGCAAGAGTACTCAGATCTATTCTGCTTATGAGAATGAAATTGAGCAGCTCTACGAGGGTGGAGAAAGAGAACTTCGCTACTATGGAATTTTCTCCGAACAGGAAATTGAGAGGCTTCTCCATACCGATATTTCCGCGGCTGAGAAAATTATCAATAATTGTAAAGAGCTCGGCTACGAAATACTTGATATCTCAGAGAGCAAATATCCTCATAATCTGAGAAGTATTGAGGATGCACCCTTGGTGCTCTATGTTGATGGAAAAATGCCACCTCTCGATAAAATTTATTCGGTATCAATTATCGGTACAAGGAAAGCGACGGTTTACGGAATAAGAACAGCCTTTGAGCTGGGCGCTAACCTTTCAAAAAAGGGCATCTGCGTAGTAAGCGGCGGCGCTTTGGGTATTGATTGCGCCGCCCACAGAGGTGTTTTGCATGTATCCGGCAGAACTGTCTGTGTTTTAGGCTGCGGCTTGGATGTGGACTATCTCAGAGAAAACAAGGCTATGCGTAAGCAGATTACCGAGAAGGGTGCAGTTATCTCTGAGTATCCCCCGGGGACCCCTGTTTCTGCCCATAATTTTCCTCAGCGAAACAGAATTATTTCGGGGCTTACCTACGGCACGGTGGTAGTTGAAGCTCCGCTTAGGAGCGGATCTATGATCACCGTAAATTTTGCTTTGGAACAGTGCCGGGATGTTTTTGCGGTTATGGGAAATATTGATTCTCCATATTCCGAGGGTACTAACGCTTTGATTAAAGAGGGTGCTATCCCGGTAACCTCATACAAGGATATTGCCGAATATTATTTAGATGTTGACGACCGGCCCGATAAGCCCGTTGATATTCCCACGGAGGCCGTCCTTGCCGTTCCGAACAAGTTAAAAACGCCCGTGGATACCACAAAGACCGATAACACTCCCGTACCCGTCCACAAAGAAAATCTAACTCTTTCCGAAGAGGAAAAGACCGTCTACTATCTTATAGGTCAAGAGCCTATACACGTTGACAAGATCGCTGAAATGTCAGCTCTCCCTACACATAAAGTTTTGAGAATTATATCTTCACTTGAAATTCGCGACCTAATCAAAAATATCGAGGGAAGAAATTATGTACTTAATTAACTCACGGAGGTAAAATAATGTCCAAGCTTGTTATAGTTGAGTCTCCTGCAAAAGCGAAAACAATCAAAA
This sequence comes from Oscillospiraceae bacterium, assembly GCA_029007475.1. Classification (GTDB taxonomy): domain Bacteria; phylum Bacillota; class Clostridia; order Oscillospirales; family Acutalibacteraceae; genus Ruminococcoides. The sequence continues at coordinate 4,825 of JAQXHW010000141.1, forward strand.
AGTATCTTGGTAAGGACTTTGAGGTTGTTGCTTCAATGGGTCATGTACGCGACCTGCCTCAAGCAAGACTCAGTGTTGACGTAAATAATAACTTTAATCCGAGATATGAAATCATCAAAGGCAAAGAAAAATTAGTTGATGAGCTTATATCTCTTTCAAAAAAGAGTGAAGAAGTCTATCTCGCAACCGACCCTGACCGCGAGGGTGAGGCTATTTCCTGGCATCTTGCTTACATTTTAGGCCTCGATATGAATGAACAAAACCGTGTTGAGTTTAACGAAATCACAAAGCACGGTATCAAAACAGGAATGGAAAATCCCAGAGCTATCAATCTTGATTTGGTAAACGCTCAGCAGGCAAGACGTATTCTTGACCGCTTAGTTGGCTATAAGCTCAGTCCCTTTGTATCTCAGAAGATTCGCCGCGGACTCTCGGCAGGTCGAGTACAGTCGGTTGCGGTTAGAATTATCGTTGACAGGGAAAACGAGATTCGTGAGTTTAAGCCTGAGGAATACTGGAGCATTGACGCAAAGTTTATTCCCAAGGGCAGCAGAAAGGTGTTTACAGCCTCTCTTTACGGAAATGCCGAGGGAAAAATCGAAATCAAGAATAAAGAGGAATCCGACAAGATTCTTTCGGATTTAGAGGACGCAGAATATATCGTCAGCAAGGTGAAAACCGGTACACGCAAGAAATCACCGGCACCTCCCTTTATTACCTCTACACTCCAGCAGGAGGCTTCACGAAAGCTCGGATACCAGTCAAGACGTACCATGAAGATTGCTCAGGAGCTCTACGAAGGTGTTGAGATAGAGGGAATCGGCCCCACCGGTCTTATTACCTACATGAGAACTGACTCCTTGAGAATTTCAGCTGAAGCCGCACAGGAGGCAGCAGAGTACATCAAGAACACATTTTCACCTGAGTATCTCCCGGCAAAGCCCCGATTCTTTAAGTCAAAGAATAACGCTCAGGACGGCCACGAGGCCATTCGCCCCACTTCTGTAATGCTTACCCCTGACAGAGTTAAGGCAAACCTCACCGCTGACCAATATAAGCTGTATAAGCTCATTTGGGAACGCTTTACTGCTTCCCAGATGGCAGATTGTATTCAGAAAACGACTCAGGTTGATATTGAAGCCAACGGCTATATTTTTAAGGCTAACGGCTACCGTGTGGATTTTGACGGCTTTACTCAGCTCTATGTTGAATCTAAGGATGTTGAGGAGGTTAAAGAAAGCGCACTTCCTGTACTTGAAAAGGATATGAGCTTAAAGCTCAAGGAACTTGCAGGAAACCAGCACTTTACTCAACCGCCCTCACGCTTTACGGAAGCCTCTCTCATCAAGACGCTTGAGGAGTACGGAATCGGCAGACCTTCTACCTATGCCGCTACAATTTCAACTATTGTAAACAGAGAATACGTTAAGCGTTCAGGCAAACTTTTATATCCCACAGAATTGGGAGAGGCGCTTGCAAACCTCATGAAGGAACGCTTTGCAAAGATTGTGAACGTTAAGTTTACCGCACAAATGGAACAGGAACTTGACGTTATTGAGAACGGTGAGACCGAGTGGAGAGAGCTTCTCTCTCAGTTCTACAATGATTTAGAGAAGACCCTCAAGAAAGCGAAGGCCGATATGGAGGGCGTGAAGATTCACTTAAAAGAGGACGAAACCGATATAATTTGCGAAAAATGCGGACGTCAAATGGTTGTTAAAATGGGCAGATACGGCAAGTTTATTGCTTGTCCCGGTTATCCCGAGTGTAAGAATATTAAAAAGTATGTGGAAAAGGTAGGCGTTACCTGTCCTGAATGCGGCAGCGATGTTATTACCCGTAAAACTAAAACCGGAAAGGTGTTTTACGGCTGTTCAAATTATCCTGCCTGTAACTTTATGTCATGGAACGAACCGACCGAGGAGAAGTGCCCCCAGTGCTCAAGTATTCTATTTAAGAAAAAAGGAAAGAAACCGACTCTCTACTGTGCAAAAGAGGGCTGCGGATACGAGAAAAAGTAATGCAGAGGGAATATATAAACGTTGTGGGAGCAGGTCTTGCAGGCTGTGAGGCGGCATATCAAATTGCAAAAAGGGATATTAAGGTGCGTCTTTTTGAGATGAAACCCCGGATGAAATCTCCTGCTCATCATACAGATGATTTTTCTGAGCTTGTCTGTTCAAACTCACTTAAGGCGCAGAGAACTTCGTCGGCTGCAGGACTTCTTAAAGAGGAAATGCGCAGGCTTGACTCTCTGCTTCTGAGATGTGCCGACAAATGTTCCGTACCCGCCGGAGGCGCTCTTGCTGTTGACAGAACTCTGTTCTCTCAAATGGTGACTGCCGAAATCCGAAACAATCCCTTAATCGAGATTGTTGAGGGAGAGGTGAGAGAAATCCCTGAGGATGCAATTACCGTTGTTGCGACAGGTCCCCTCACTTCCGAGAGTCTTTGCGCTGATATTTTTGGAAAGCTGGGGGATTCGCTCTCGTTCTTCGATGCGGCGGCACCTATAATTACCGCTGAGAGTATTGACCGTGAAACCTCTTTTTCTGCCTCAAGATACGATAAGGGCGGCGAAGACGACTACATAAACTGCCCTATGAACAAAGAGGAGTACGAAGTTTTCTATGATGCGCTGATAACTGCCGAAAGGGCTCCTCTCCACGATTTTGATGTGCAGGATCCAAAGGTTTACGAGGGTTGTATGCCTATTGAGGTCATGGCGCAGAGAGGAAAAGATACCATCCGTTTCGGTCCGATGAAACCCGTAGGACTTCGCGACCCAAGGAC
>JAQXHW010000142.1 GCA_029007475.1 Oscillospiraceae bacterium
TTTGAGATTAGTATTATGAAATCCGTCGGTGCAACCGACAGCTTTGTTCGGATACCCTTTGTTATTGAGGGTATGTTTATCGGTCTTTTGGCAGGAATTATCTCCTCCGTTGTAACGTTTTTCCTCTACGGCGCAATGGCAAACGTTGTTAAGAGTATTACCCAAATTAACCTTACACCCTATTCACAGATAGGATGGATTGTGAACGCCGCCTTTATTTTGGCAGGCGTGCTCATCGGTGCTTTGGGAAGTGTGTTTTCAATCGGCAGATACCTCAGAAAAGAGGGCAACGAGCTTTTGGGTTGGTAAATGGGTTAAAAAGCTATCGGCTGAAAAAACCGAAAACCGTCGTTTGATATGTTTTCGGGATATCGGCTTCATGTAAATTGAGGTGACTACTATGATTAAGAAAATATTAGCTATCCTTATGGCTGCTTTTGTTATTGTAGGTACGATTATCGCCGTAAGCGCCGATACTATCGGCGACCTTCAGGACGAAAAGGACAGACTTGAGCAGGAGGCTCAGGAGGCTCAGAATAAAGTCAACGAGGCTCAAGGTGATATCGACGACAAGCAAGAGGATATCGATAAGATTGTTGAGCAGATAGCCGTTGTAAACGGAGAAATATCCGAGATACAGGCAAGCATCGAAAGCTACAAAGCAGATATCTTAGAGAAAGAGGACTCCATAGCAGAGCTCACCGAGAAGGCTGAGGAGAGTATGGATGTTTTCAGGGCAAGACTCTGTGCAATCTATAAAGCAGGCGACGTCTCTGCACTTGAGATTATTTTAGGGGCTTCCGATTTTAACGATTTCGTTGATAAGGTTCAGCTTTTAGAGAGCATGAACGAAAAGGACGCAAAGCTCCTTGATGAAATCTCAGCTCAAATGGATACTATCAACAAAGAGGTTGAGTCCCTAAATTCCGATAAGGACTTATTAGAGGTTGAGGAAGCCGAACTTGCGGACAAACAGGCAGAGCTCAACGATATATTAACCGAGCATGAGAAGGAGCTTGCGGTTCTCTACGGAGTTCAGGAGGACGCTCAGAATACTCTTGATTCCATTGAGGCATCTCAGGCAGAAAATGAGAAAAAAATTCAAGATTATTACGATTCTCTCAAGGAAGATGAGGGCGGTACTTCAAGCGGCGGTTCCGGCTCAGGAACGGTTGTTACACCTCCCCAGGGCGGCGGCTGGGTATGGCCCACTCCCGCACACTACTACATAACCTCCTATTACTGTGAGGACAGAGGCTCCTACTACCACGGCGGTCTTGATATCGCAGGCGTAAACTTCATGGGCTGTAATGTAGTTGCGGCTTGCTCCGGTACTGTTATCGACAGCTATAACTACTGCGCCCACAACTGGGGCAAGTACGGAAGCTGCGGCTGTAACGGAGGTTGGGGTAACTACGTTTGGATTGACCACGGCAACGGCAAGGCCACTATCTATGCTCACCTAAGCTCGGCGATTGTTTATCCCGGTCAGTCTGTTAGTGCAGGTCAGCTTATCGGTTACGGCGGCACCACGGGCTACTCAACGGGTCCTCATCTGCACTTCGAATGTCGCTACTACGGCACAAAGTACGACCCTCTTACCGAGTTCCCCTATATGTAATAAATACCTCTGTTTCCCAGTAAGGAGTGTTTTTGATGAAGAAAAAAATTTCGCTTCCCATTGTGATTACGGTTGCTCTCTTGGCGGCGGCTATTGCTTTCTCTGCGGCATTTATAATTGCCCGTGCAAGCTTTAACAGCGAGCTTCATCAGCTTAGCGAAAAACAGGCTCTTTTCGGCAACCTTGCCGATATTGACCGCTGGGTAAGAGAAAATTACAGCGGAACTATCAACGAGGAAACCTTAAACCGTGAGCTTTGTAAGGCTTACGCCGACGCTATCGGCGGCGACGTGCTCTATGTAAAGGCTGAGGATTTCGACGAAGCAAAGTATAAGAAAGGCGAAAACTGCGCCGTTTATCCTCTCTCAAACGGAGATACAATGGTTATTCTCAAGAACTAACAGTATCATCGGACTTATGTAAAATATAATCTAATAAAGCTAAAACCTCTCGCATATAATTAATAAGCAAGTGCGGGAGGTTTTTTGTATGCTTACAACTCTTACAATAGATAACAGAGAGAAAAGTATTTTCAGGAGAAAGCCTCTCTGTTTTTTGCCTGCAAATTCTCTGAAGCTTTCCGAGAAATTTGCAGGAGATTTGAGAGTCAGAAGTTTTCTTTACATAAACCGCAGAGGAAAACTCTCTCTTGGCAGAATTGCCCGGAGGGTAGGGGAGACCACAGTACTTTACAGCGGCAGCGACATCAAAGAAGCACCGGGGATAAATTTTTTCAGTGCGGAGAAATTCAGAGGCCGGCTTTGCGCCAACATGGCGATAGCCTGTCTTGAAGCGCTCTCAAAAAAACCTCTGCCGATAAAAATCGGACTATATGACCCATTGGGTGAGGCTGTGGACTTGCCCGAGCATTTTCTTAAATTTACCCACGAGGTTTTTGTTGTAACCGATAGTGTGGAACTATATAGGGACAGAGCTCAGGAGATAATGTGGGAGCGAGGTGCGCCCCTCTCCGTAAGCCGCCGCAGAGAGGCTCTTTCTCGCTGTGATTTGATAGTTGCACCCCATAGAATTACTACGGGCTTCGGGGTGAAAAATAACGCTGTCGTGCTCACCTGTGCAAGACCTGAGAAAAGTCTGTCCTGCCGAGTCTATTACAGGTACGATTTCAAGCTCCCTCCGCCTTTTCATGAGCTGAAGCCCGACGGAATAGACACCGAGCTTTTTGCCGCCGGACTATACGAAATCTGCAAGATTTACTCCTTGGGAAACACGGTTCCTCTCCTTTGCCGGGGTGATTTTGATACCCAAACCTATCTTTCTTTAGGCAGAATTATCAAGGATGTCAAATCTACTTGACATTAAGAAAAATAAAACTTATAATATATCTTATTAATATGCAGAAGAAAGGATCTGTCAAGTATGGCTAAATCCATTATGATTACAGCCGAGGGTCTTAAACAGCTCGAGGATGAGCTTGACCTCTTAAAAGGCGAAAAACGAAAAGAAATTGCTGAAAAGATCAAGGTTGCCCGTTCTTACGGCGACCTTTCCGAAAACAGTGAATATGACGATGCTAAAAACGAACAGGCTATTTTGGAGGCAAGAATTGCCACTATCGAGGCAACCCTCAAGGTAGCCGTTGTAATCGACGAAAGCGGAATTTCAGGCGAAACCGTTTCAGTAGGCTCTAAGGTACGTCTTGAGAATATTACTCGCGGTATGGAGGTTACCTATCGCATCACAGGCTCCAACGAGGCTAACCCCAGAGAGGCAAAAATCTCTGATGAATCTCCCGTAGGCAAGGGCCTTTTGGGTCATCATGTAGGCGATGTTGTTGAGATTGAAACTCCCGCCGGCGTTATGGGCTTCAAGGTGCTTGAAATCTCAAGGTAATATGGAGAACTTCGGGCGGCTTATGTCGCCCTTTTTCATCGAATACTCCGCTAAAGCGATGTACGACCTACGAAAAAGCTCCTAAAGGCTTTTCCTTTACCCGCTGTAAGGAGCTTTATGTCAATATAAATAAAATATATGATTTACAGACTAAAAGCCTATGTAAGAAAGGAATTTGAACATGAGCGAACAAAATCGTAGCATTACCACTTTAGAAAATGTTACCGAACAGCAGCAGATTCGCATGGACAAGCTCTTTGCCATGCAGGATGCCGGACGTGACCCTTTTATGGTGAACACCTCCGACAGAGATACCTATGCTAAGGATATCACCGATAGCTTTGAGGAATTTGAGGGAAAGACCGTCTGTGTTGCAGGACGTATTAAGTCTAAGCGCGGCAAGGGCAAGGTTATGTTTATGGACCTTTGGGACGTAAGCGGAAAAATTCAGATTTTCTCCAAGTTCGACGATTTGGGCGAGGAGGCTTATGCCGGTCTTAAAAAGTGGGATATCGGCGATATCGTTGAGATTAAGGGCTATGTATTCAGAACTCAGATGGGTGAGGTTTCTATCCACTCTACCGAAGTTAAGCTCCTTGCAAAGTCTCTGCTTCCTTTACCTGAGAAATTCCACGGCCTGAAGGACCCTGACCTCAGATACCGTCAGAGATACGTTGACATGATTATGAACCCCGAGGTTATGGAAACCTTCAGAAAGCGCACTAAGATTGTTTCCGAGATTAGAAAATATCTTGACAGCGAGGCTTATTTTGAGGTTGAAACCCCTGTACTAAATACTATTGCAGGCGGTGCTGCTGCGAGACCCTTTATTACTCACCACAACACCCTCGATATTGATATGTACCTGAGAATTGCTACCGAGCTTTACTTAAAGCGTCTTATCGTCGGCGGCATGGAGAGAGTTTACGAGATTGGCAGACTCTTCAGAAACGAGGGTATGGATACAAGCCACAACCCCGAGTTTACAACTATCGAGATTTATGAGGCATATACCGACCTTCGCGGCATGATGGAGAGAACAGAGCAGATTGTTAACCGCTGCTGTATGGCGGCTAACGGCACCGATGAAATTGAGTATCAGGGTCAGGAAATCAGCCTTAAATTGCCCTTTGCACGCATGACCATGATTGATGCGGTTAAGAAGTACGCAAATGTGGACTTCTCAGAATTCATGGGCGATACCGAAAAGGCAAAAGAGGTTGCAAAGGTTCTCAATATTGAGGTTAAGCCCACCGATACATGGGGCAATATTCTCAACACCGCTTTCGAAGAGTACGTTGAGGAAAACCTTGTTCAGCCTACATTTATTACGGAGTATCCCGTTGAGGTTTCACCCCTTACAAAGCGACTTGAGGGTAATCCCTTAATGGTTGACCGCTTCGAACTTTTCGTAACCGGCAGAGAGCTTGCAAACGCATACACCGAGCTTAATGACCCTCTAGACCAGAGAAAGAGATTTGAGCATCAGATGGAGCTTCGCGCCGCAGGTGACGACGAGGCAAACGAGATTGACGAGGATTTCCTTACGGCTCTTTCCTACGGTATGCCCCCCACAGGCGGCATGGGTATGGGCATCGACAGACTTGTTATGCTTCTCACCGACTCCGCATCAATCCGCGACGTTATCCTATTCCCGACAATGAAACCATTAAGTGACTAAAACACAATATATGGCGTTATAACTTCTTAAAACACCCTAAATATTGCGGTTTTAGAAAATCAAATCGTTACTTTACTAAAAATGACCAAAGCAGCGTGTAATACAAGTATAGCGTGAAAACGCAAAAAATTAAGGGCTACAAGACCGGATAAGTCTTATAGCCCTTTTTTCTTATTTTGTTTGAATTTCAGTTGTCCTTCCGAAAAGTTTGTAGTATGTAACTACTTCCTCATTATCAAGCAAATAGTAATTGATGGCTCAGCAATAATAACTTTTTGCGATAGATAGGCGTTTTGAACTGCAGCTTGACTTGTTGACAAATCAACAAGTCTGTGCTATACTCTACACTTGTTGAAACTTCAACAACTATCGGAGGTGTCGTTGTGAACAAAAG
>JAQXHW010000143.1 GCA_029007475.1 Oscillospiraceae bacterium
GTGCGCTTGCGCCAATGAATATTATTCACAGCGAATTTGTCAAGGTAGACGGTAGTATTTTCTGGCGAAAATCTCCACCGCTCCACCTTGACAAGGAAAGCTTGGAGTAATATTTTTAATTTCTTAAGAAGAGTATCACCCATCATTGACTATTCAACACCTAAAGTATAAAAAATTTTTTATTACTATTGACATCAGCGTTTTAGAGTGCTAAAATATAGTCAAATTTTTGAAGGAGAAACTGATATGAGCAGAACTTTCGCAGCTGCATACTTTTATTACTTTTACTTTTTTAGCCAGGACTAAATAGTAGAAGTGATTTGAGCTGCAAAAATTCCGTTATCAGATTTTCGGATTTTAGTCGATATTCGTCGCAGTGAATAATCACTGCGGCGTTTTTGTTTTTACTTTGTAAATTTACCATGGAGGTATAAATCATGATTGCTGTACTTAAAACAGATGTGCCTCAGGCACAGCAGGAAAATCTTATTAGCTGGCTCGAGGGAATGGGACTTAAGGTTCATGTTTCCCAGGGTGAGTTTCACACGGTTTTGGGACTTATTGGTGACACAAGCCGCGTTGATATGGACCTTTTGGAGGGCCTTGAGATTGTCGAAAGCGTCCGCAGAATTTCAGAGCCCTATAAGAAGGCTAACAGGAAATTCTATCCCGATGACTCTGTTGTAGATGTTTCCGGCGTAAAGATAGGTAAGGGTCACTTCGTAACCATTGCAGGTCCCTGCTCTGTTGAGAGCGAGGAGCAGATTATCCTGGTTGCTAAGAAGGTAAAGGAAGCCGGTGCTCAAATTTTAAGGGGAGGTGCTTTCAAGCCCCGTACCTCACCCTACGATTTCCAAGGCTTAAAGGCTGACGGAATAGAGCTTCTCTTAGAAGCAAAGCGCGAAACAGGACTTCCTATTGTCAGCGAGATTATGAACGCTAACCATTTGCCTCTTTTCGAGAACGTTGACCTTATTCAGGTCGGCGCACGCAATATGCAGAACTTTGAGCTTCTAAAAGAGCTTGGTAAAACCAAGAAACCTATTCTTCTCAAAAGAGGTCTTGCAAATACACTTAAAGAACTCCTCATGAGTGCTGAGTATATCATGGCGGGAGGCAACGAGAATGTTATCCTCTGCGAGCGCGGTATCCGCACATTTGAGACCTACACGAGAAACACCCTTGACGTTTCCGCAGTACCCTCACTCAAGGAGATGTCTCATCTTCCCGTAATTATCGACCCCTCTCATGCCTGCGGCCACGCAAGAATGGTACCCTCTCTTGCGTATGCGGCAACTGCCTGCGGCGCTGACGGACTTATTATTGAAGTTCACAACGACCCCAAGCATGCACTGTGCGACGGCGCACAGTCTCTCACCTTTGAGCAGTTTGAAAAGCTAAACAATAAGGTACAGAAGATTAGAGAAGTAATTAAAGACTGATTTAGGAAGTGACATTATGGGCACATTAGGTATAGTAGGCTTAGGACTTATCGGCGGCTCTCTTGCCAAATCCGCAAGAAAGAACGGATTTGGGAAAATCTACGGCTACGATATAGACAAAAGCGTTGTGGAGTACGCGAAGCTATCGGGAATAATCGAGGAGGAGCTAAGTAATGAAAAGCTCTCTGAGTGTGACGTTGTGATGATTTCCCTCTATCCCGGAGATACGGTTGAGTATGTCAGAGAGCATAAAGACTTCTTTAATAAGGACTCTCTGGTTATTGACTGCGCCGGTGTAAAGAGAAGTGTTTGTACGCCCTGCTTTGAAATCGCCGAGAGCTGCGGATTTCACTTTGTAGGCGGTCACCCAATGGCAGGTACTCAGTATAGCGGTATCAAAAATTCAAAAGATACCATGTTTCATAACGCAACCTTTGTTTTAGTACCTCGCCACCTTGAGGATGTAAGTGTTATCGGTAAGGCTCGCGAAGCGGTTATTTCAATGGGATTCTCAAAGGTTTCCGTTTTGACTCCTAAGCGTCATGACGAGCTTATTGCCTTTACCTCTCAGCTTGCCCATGTTGTTTCCAATGCATATATAAAGAGCCCTTCTGCGCTTTCTCGTAAGGGAATATCCGCAGGCAGCTTTAAGGATTTGACAAGAGTTGCATATCTCAACGAAAATATGTGGACAGAGCTGCTCCTTGATAACCGAGATAACCTTATGAGAGAGATTAAGGGACTTATAGATAACCTTACCGAGTATTATACGGCCCTCGAAAACAATGACAGCGAAGCATTAAGACTGCTTCTTAAGGACGGCAAGGAGAAAAAGGAGGCTTCTGACAAATGAAAACGGTAAATATTGACGCCTCAAAATCCTATAAAGTGTATATTGAAAAGGGTTCTCTGAAAACCGCAGGAGCTTTGGCTAAAGAGATTTCAAAAGGCACTAAGGCGGTTGTGGTTTCCGACTCGAATGTTGCTCCTCTCTATGCCGACGCGGTTTTACAGAGCCTCAGAAATGAAGGCTTTGACGCTGAGCTTTTTGAAATCCCGGTAGGAGAAGCCTCAAAAAATCCCGAAAACTTAGTTGAGGGAGCTAACTTCTTAATTGACAAAGGACTTACCAGAAGTGATATAGTCGTGGCTTTAGGCGGCGGAGTTATCACCGACTTAGGCGGACTTTTGGCGGCTATGTATCAGAGAGGAATTTCACTGTTGCAGATTCCGACCTCGCTTCTTGCTATGGTAGACTCCTCTGTCGGGGGAAAAACCGCGGTAAACCTTAAAAGCGGCAAGAATATGTTCGGCGTATTCTATCAGCCCTCTGCGGTACTCTGTGACCCTGATGTACTCTCAACTCTGCCGGCCGAAGAATTTTCAAACGGAATGGCAGAGGTTATTAAGTATGCAGTACTAAGGGGCGGCAAGGTAGCAGAGCTCCTCGAGAAAGAGGAAATAACCAACTGTCTTGAAGAGCTTATTGAGGAATGTGTTAAAATTAAGAGAGACTATGTAACCCGTGATGAATTTGACAAGGGTGACAGACAGTTTCTGAATTTAGGTCATACGGTAGGTCATGCAATTGAAAGAGGAAGTAATTTTTCGGTTGCTCACGGCTCTGCCGTTGCCGCAGGAATGTGCATAATGGCAAGAGCCTGCGAAAAATTAGGCGTTTCATCAAGGGAAACTACCGCGTGGATAGAGAAAATGTGCGAAAAGTATTTTCTGCCTACTGACAGTAATATTTCCTCAGAAGAATTATATAATGACTCCATGGCGGATAAAAAGCGTGAAGGTAAAAGCCTTTCCTTTGTAATGATAAAAGCCGTAGGAGAATGTTACCTAAATAAAACCAACGCCGCGTTCATGAAAGAAATTTTATCCCATGGAAATGGGGGAGAGCTGTGAATGTAATATTAACTCCCTCGAAGCTCATAGGTGAGATTGAGGCGATTCCATCAAAGTCCATGGCGCACAGACTTCTGATCTGTGCCGCACTTTCGGAGGGCACAACAAAAGTCAGATGCAACGGCACTTCCGAGGATATTGAAGCAACAATATCCTGCCTGAAAGCCATGGGAAGCAACATATTAAGAATAGGCGACAGCTATTTGGTTCCCAAAATTACCGTGGGTGCTTGCGATGCGGTTAGCTTTAACTGCGGTGAGAGCGGTACAACTCTCCGTTTTATGATGTGTATTGCCGCAGGAATAGGTCTGAGAGCAAAATTTGACGGCAGCGACAGGCTTTTCGAAAGACCTTTGGAGCCGTTAATAAAGGTTCTCACAGACCACGGGATTGTAATAAGCCGTGATGAAAGAAACCGAATTATTCAAAGCGGCAAGGCTTTTCTCCCTGATTACGAAATTGAGGGCAATATCAGCTCTCAGTACATAAGCGGTTTAATGCTTATGCTGCCCCTTTGCGGCGGCGGTAGGGTTAAGGTTACGGGTAGTTTCGAGTCAAAGCCTTATGTAACTCTTACAATGAAAGCGCTTCAGGAGGCGGGAGTCAAGGCGTCTGAGGAGGATAACACCTACTCCGTCTATGGCAAGTATGCCTTAAGCAATACCGACGTTGAGGGCGATTGGTCCAATGCGGGATTTTTCCTTGTGGCGTCTGCCTTAGGCTCTGATGTCACCGTAAAGGGACTTGATGTTAATTCCTCACAAGGCGACAGGGAAACTCTCAGCGTGCTTGAAAAGTTCGGCTGTGAGAATTTAGTGGAGAACGGCGTCAAGGTTCGCGCAAAAGAGCTAAAGGCTCAAACAATAGATGTAAGCGATATCCCTGATGCAGTTCCCATTCTTTCCGTGCTTGCTTCCGTGTCAAAGGGCGAAACTCACATAGTAGGTGCAAAGCGGCTTAGACTTAAGGAAAGCGACCGCCTTCTTACGGTTGCAAACATGATAAACAATTTAGGCGGCGACGCTGAAATTGTAGATGACAGCCTTGTTATAAGAGGTAAAGATTTCCTAACAGGAGGCAGGGTTGAAGCCGAAAAGGACCACAGAATTGTCATGTCAGCCGCCATAGCGTCAACAGTCTCAAGGGGAGAGGTTGAAATTATAGGCGCCGAGGCAGTAAATAAATCTTATCCAAAATTTTTTGAGGACCTTGTTTCATTAGGCGCTCATATCGAAAGAAGGCAATAGAATGACAAACACCTTCGGAAACAGAGTAAAAATCAGTATTTTCGGTACATCCCATGCCGCAGAAATCGGTGCAATTATTGAGGGACTTCCAAAGGGTATCGAAATAAACGAGGAAAAACTCTCGGAATTTATGGACAGACGCAGGGCAAAGGGAAGCCTTGCTACGAAGCGTCACGAGGCTGATAAGGTAATCTTCGAGTCGGGAGTTGAAAATAACCTGACAACAGGGGAGAGCATTCGCCTTGTTATTAAAAACGGCGATGTTCGCTCTAAGGATTACGAAAATGTAGCTAAAGTACCCCGTCCTAACCATGCTGACTTTTCCGCATACATGAAATACGGCGATAAGTTCGACTTTCACGGCGGCGGTCAGTTTTCAGGCAGACTTACGGCTGTTTGGTGCGCCGCAGGCTTTATTTTCCTTACAATTCTAAAAAGCCGCGGAATCGAAATTGTTTCTCATGTATTGAGAATAGGGGATATAGCTGATAAAAGCCTCAATAATATGAAGCCTGATGTAACTCTTAACAGAGAGCTTCAAGCCGAGTCTTTCCCTGTCATTGATAAAGAGGCAAAAGAGAAAATGGCAGAGGCTATAATCAGTAAATCTCACGAGCGGGATTCTATGGGCGGAGAGATTGAGTGCATAGTTTACGGACTTCCCGTAGGTTTAGGCGCCGATTTCTTCGGCGGGTTAGAGTCCTTAATAGCCCAGAGTATTTTTTCGATTCCTGCGGTTAAGGGACTTGAGTTCGGAAGAGGCTTTGAGTTTGCAAGAATGTGCGGAAGCCTTGCGAATGACGGTTTCGTCTTAGATGAAAACGGAGAGATAAAAACTTCCAGTAACAACTGCGGAGGAATTTTGGGCGGTATATCCTCGGGAATGCCCCTAAACTTCAAAGTAGCATTCAAGCCTACGCCCTCTATATCAAGGCCTCAAAAGAGTGTTGATTTACTGACAAAAGAGGAGGTCACCCTTGAGATAAAAGGCAGACACGACCCCTGTATTGTGCCAAGAGCCTGTGCCGTTGTTGAAGCGGCTGCCGCTATGGCACTCGTAAATGCAGACGGCTTTGAAATATAATTATTGATAGGAGAGAATACCAATGAGTATAGAACAGTTAAGACAGGAAATTGACAGTATTGATAAAGAATTAGTCGAGCTTTTTAATAAGCGCATGGAAACCGTTAAGAAGGTTGCCGAGCATAAAAAAGAAACCGGAAAGGCTCTTTATGACGGAGAACGTGAGCGTCAGCTTATTGCAAAGGCTGCAGAGCGTTCCAATAAGGACACAGAAATCTACACAAGAGTTCTCTTTTCAACTCTTACAAATCTCAGCCGTGCATATCAGAGTAGTATGCTCAACGAAAAGAAGGCATTGGCAGATGTTATTACAAGCGCTCTTAAAAAAACCGAAAGCCTTTTTCCCGAGAGGGCTGTTGTTGCCTGTCAGGGCAAGGAGGGTGCATACTCTCAGCAGGCTTGCGAAAAACTCTTTAAGCTGCCTCAGATTATGTATATGGGTAGCTTCGAGGCAGTGTTCAAGGCTGTGGATACCGGACTTTGCAAGTACGGTATTTTGCCTCTTGAAAACAGCACCGCAGGCTCGGTAAATATGGTTTACGACCTTATGAGTCAGTACAAATTCTATATTGTTCGCAGCGTTCGCTACCGCGTTAACCACGCGCTTATGACTATGGGCAGTGATTTCTCGGAGGTTAAGGAGATTTGGTCTCATGAGCAGTCCCTTGCTCAGTGCTCACAGTTTCTCTCAGAGCATAAGGATATCAAGGTTGTAGCATTTGAGAATAACGCAGTAGCCGCAAAAGCAGCCGCCGAAAGCGGCAGAAGAGACGTGGCGGTTATTGCCTCTGCCGACTGTGCCGGACTCTACGGCATGAAGGTTATTAAGAGGAATATCAAGGATAATGCCGCTAACGATACAAGATTTATCTGCATCTCAAAGGAGCTTGAGGTTTATCCCGGCGCAGACCGCACAAGTATCAAGCTCACACTTCCTCACCGTCCCGGCTCGCTTTACCATATTCTTGCAAGATTTTATGCCTCCGGTGTAAACCTTGTTAAGCTGGAAAGCCGTCCTTTACCCGGTTCGGATTTTGAATTTATGTTTTACTTTGATGTTTCCGAGTCTGTATATTCTCCTGCTCTTGCTTCGCTCTTATGTGAGCTTGAAAGCGAGGTTGAGGACTTTGAGTACCTCGGCAGCTATACAGAGTTAGTGTAAGCTATGAGCAAGATATATTTAGAAGGCTATAGCGATAGGAAGTTCGGTCTTTTGGGAGAGAGACTATCCCACAGCTTTTCCCCCGAGATTCATAAGGCTTTAGCCGATTATGACTATAACCTCTATGAAGTAAGCAGAGAAAAGCTGCCTGATTTCATGAGGAATAATGACCTCTCAGGCTTTAACGTAACCATTCCCTATAAGCAAGAGGTTATGAAGTATTGCGCTGAGATTTCCAAAAGAGCTGAGAAAATCGGTGCAGTAAATACGGTTGTAAAGAGAAGCGACGGTACTTATTTCGGCGACAATACCGACTATGACGGCTTTTCCTATATGCTCTCCGAGATTTCTTTAGATGTTAATGGAAAGAAAGCAGTAGTTTTAGGCTCAGGCGGTGCTTCAAAAACCGTGCAGACGGTATTAAGGGAGCTTGGAGCCGAAGTAGTTGTTGTTTCCCGAAACGGGGAGGATAACTATAATAATATAGAAAGGCATAGTGACGCTGTGCTTTTGGTAAATGCCACTCCTGTGGGAATGTACCCGAATGTCGAAGCTGCCCCTGTGATTCTTAACAGCTTTGAAAACTTGCAGGGAGTTTGCGATTTAATTTACAATCCTTTGCAAACAAGTATTTTGTTAGAAGCTCAAAAGGGAGGTATTAAAACCGCAAACGGACTATCTATGCTTGTTTCTCAGGCTAAGCGCGCAGCAGAGATATTTTGCTCTGAGAGCATTTTTGATGAAGTTGTTGATAAAATAACCGACGAGCTTTCTAAGGATACAGAAAACATTGTTTTAATAGGTATGCCCGGCTGCGGAAAGTCCTCCGTAGGCAGATTACTTGCACAGAAGCTCCAGAGAGAATTTGCAGATACCGATGAGGAGGTTTTCAGCTACACGCAAAGAACACCCTCTGAGATTATCAAGTCCGACGGGGAAGACGCTTTCCGAAAGGTGGAGACTGAAGTTCTGTCTAAACTTGCGAAAGAGAAAGGCTTAGTTATCGCCACAGGCGGCGGTATAGTCACTCGAAAGGAAAACGAGGTCATTCTAAGACGTAATTCAAGGGTTATATATATAGAAAGAGATATAAATCTTCTTGCAACTGAGGATAGACCTCTCTCAAAAAATCTCGAAAACCTCTTTGAAGTCCGTGAGCCGCTATATAAACGTTTTGCGGATTTAGTAATAGACGGCAGCGGCACAGTAGAGGAAGTATCAAAAAGAATTCTAAACGAGGTGCAAAAATGAAAATCAAGGTAATTAACGGGCCGAATCTCAATATGCTGGGTATAAGAGAGCCCTCTGTTTACGGAAAAAGCACCTATACGGATTTAGTAAACCTTATAGCTAAGAGGGCAGAGGAGCTTTCTTTAACCTGTGACTTTTTCCAGAGTAACCATGAGGGAGATATTGTAACCGAAATTCAGAATTGTTACGGAGCTTTCGACGGAATTGTTATTAATCCCGGTGCTTATACACATACAAGCGTGGCGATTTTGGACGCTCTGAAAGCTGTTTCGCTGCCCACCGTGGAGGTACATATTTCTGATGTTGACTCCCGCGAGGAATTTAGAAAATTTTCCTATGTTTCTCTTTATGCCGAAAAAATAATAAAGGGAAAAGGCTTTGAGGGTTATCTTGAAGCACTTGAATACCTAAAAAATAAATAATCGTAATATAGGAGGTTTCTCGAAAAATGTTCGGGAAACCTTTTGTTTATGCGGATTTTGAGAATATCTGCCTTATTTTTCAAAACCACTTGACAAGTCATTATTAAGGAAAAAAAGGACTATTATTTATCTCTTGCATATTTTTTTTAACTACTCATTGATTTTTTGTGCAGATTGTAGTATAATTACGTCAAGGGAATGCCGAGGCGTCGTAAATGACGATTGGCTATCCGGAAAAAATTTATTTAGGAGGAATTCCACATGAAAAAACTGTTCGCACTGGCACTGGTACTGGTAATGGTATTTTCCCTTGCCGCTTGTGCAGGCAATCAGGGTGGTACAGGTACTGATACTCCTGCTACTACCGCACCCGTTGGCGATGCTTCTAAGGGCAGCGTTTACTGGCTCAACTTCAAGCCTGAGTCTGACGAAGCTCTCAAAGAAATCGCTAAAATGTTCACCGATGAGACCGGTATTAAGGTTGACATCGTAACTGCCGCTTCCGGTAAGTACAATGAGACACTTACCGCTGAGATGGACAAGGGCGAAAACGCTCCTACTATCTTTGTTGTAGGTAACTCCGCTGCTGTTGACACATGGGGTGAGTATTGCTACGACCTTACCGATACCGATATCGCTAAGGAACTCAATACTGACGCTTACATGCTCAAAGACGAAAACGGCAAGCTCTGCTCAATCGGCTACTGCTACGAGTGCTACGGCATTATCGTAAACACCGCTCTCCTCGAGAAGGCCGGCTATGCTCGCGATTACATCAAGAACTTTGCAACCCTTAAGGAAGTTGCTGAGGACGTTCATGCTCGCGCAGCTGAACTCGGCTTTGATGCATTCACAAGCAACGGTATGGACGGCAGCTCATCCTGGCGTTTCACCGGTCACCTTATCAACCTCGAGTACTACTACGAGTCAGTTGACGATCCCGCAGCATGGGAGACCTGTCCTGCTGAGATCAAGGGTACATACATGGACAACTACAGAGCTCTCTATGACCTCATGGTAGTTAACTCCAAGACAGACCGTAAGGACCTTGCTACCGGCGGCTTTGACGCAGCAGCAGAGTTCAAGAATCAGGAAGCTATGTTCTATGTAAACGGTAACTGGGAGTGGGCCGGTCTTGCTGAGGCAGGCATGAAGGCAGAAGACCTCACCATGATTCCCTACTACTGCGGTAAGGACGGCGAAGAGAAGGCCGGTCTCAACTGCGGTACTGAGAACTACTGGGCAATCAACAGCCAGCAGTCTCCCGACAACATCGCAGCTTCTATCGCATTCATGAAGTGGCTCGTAACCAATCCCGCTGCTTCCGAGAAGGCAGTTGCTACCTTCGGCGTAATGCCCTATAAGAACGCTGCAACTTCTACCAACCCCTTCCTTGCACAGGCTAACGAATACGCAGCAGCCGGCAACTACACTATGGGTTGGGTAACAAACTTCCAGCCCAATGTTGACACCTACCGTGCAACAGCTGTTTCCGCTATGAACGCTTACAACGATGATCCTACCGATGAGAAGTGGGCAGACGTTGTTACCGCTTTCGTAGCAGGTTGGGCAACTAACTATCAGGCAATTCAGTAATTCTGACCTTAATAGGTAAGTTACAGTCTAAGCTTTACGGAGCGAGCACCTCGCTCGCTCCGTTTTATCATGAAAAGAGCTGCATGAGGCTTTTTTCGTGGCTATTTTCTTTCACAGGGAGTTGAAACAAATGAAGAGAAAACCAAAAAAACTCGACGGTTCTGCCATAGGCAGTAGAAATATCCGTCGTGGAATCAGATATTGGTTCCCTCTATTTCTGCTGCCCATGGTAGCATCATTTATTATCGGCTTTGTCTGGCCTTTTATTCAAGGCGCCTTCCTCTCATTCACCAAGTTTAAGACAACAAGTAAATGGACTTGGGTTGGCTTTGATAACTATATAAAAGCCTTCAATGATGAGAGCTTCAGATACTCGTTCTTCTATACAGCAATCTACGCTATTGTTTCAATTGTGTTCATTAACGTATTGGCTTTTGCAATCGCTTATGCGCTTACTCACAAGTTCAGGGGCACAAATATCTTCAGAACAGTTTTCTTTATGCCTAACCTTATCGGCGGACTAGTACTTGGCTACATTTGGAGCATGATTTTTGACGGCTTCCTTAGCGCTTTCGGTACATCTATCCTTACCAATACCACATGGGGCTTCTGGGGACTTGTAATTCTGATGTGCTGGCAGCAGGTAGGCTATATGATGATTATTTATATTGCAGGTCTGCAGGCTGTTCCGGAAAGTATGATTGAGGCTGCTAAAATTGATGGTGCAAGCGGTTTTAGGACTCTCTTCAAAATCACTATCCCCAACGTAATGTCATCAATCACAATTTGCCTTTTCCTTTCTCTTACAAACGCATTCAAGCTTTTCGACCAGAACCTGGCTCTTACCGGCGGTCAGCCCTTTATCATCAATCCCGACGGCACCACGGTTCATACTACCGAAATGCTTGCGCTTAATATCTATAATACCTTCTATGTAGGAGCTAATTCCAGAGGTACTGCACAGGCTAAGGCTGTTATCTTCTTTATCTTAGTTGCGGTTATCGGACTTATCCAGCTCAGAGCGACTCGTAATAAGGAGGTGCAGCAGTAATGGCTACCGCAAAAAAACTTAACCCCAATAAAAAGGGGAAAAAGATTACAGCGACCATTGTATTTTCACTTATCTCCTTAGCTTACGTTTTTCCGGTGTTCATGGTACTTGTTAACTCATTTAAGAAGAACACCTTCGTTAAGACAGAAACCTTTAGTCTTCCTACTGCCGAAAGCTGGGCAGGCTTTGACAATTTCGTAAGCGGCATGAATGTTGGCGGATATCCTTTCTGGAAGTCTGCACTTTACAGCATATTCATTACGATTGTTTCCACCTTCCTTATTCTGCTTTTCACCTCTATGGCAGCATGGTATATTGCAAGAGTAAACTCTCTTTTCTGTAAGATTGTTTACTTCGGCTGTGTATTCTCAATGGTTGTTCCTTTCCAGATGGTTATGTTCACCCTTTCAAAGACAGCCAACGACCTCCACCTGAATACTCCTTGGACTATTCCCGTTATCTATTTAGGCTTCGGCGCAGGTCTTGCGGTATTTATGTTCACAGGCTTTGTTAAGGCAATACCTATTGAAATCGAAGAAGCTGCGGCCATTGACGGCTGCGGACCTATACGGACCTTCTTCAGGGTTGTTCTTCCCATGCTGAAGCCCACAATGATTTCTGTTGGTGTTTTGGAACTTATGTGGGTATGGAATGACTATCTCCTGCCTTATCTTGTTCTCGATAAGGTTAAATACAGAACTATTCCGATTCACGTTCAGTACCTAAAGGGCAGCTACGGCACAGTTGACTTGGGAGCAACAATGGCTATTATCCTTATGGCTATTATCCCTGTTATCGTTGTTTACCTTCTTTGCCAGAAATATATCATCAAGGGCGTTGCCGCAGGTGCTGTTAAGGGCTAATATCTTAAAAATATCAAACTCCTCTCGTTTTTGGAACTGCCGCAAATT
>JAQXHW010000144.1 GCA_029007475.1 Oscillospiraceae bacterium
GACTGGGCAAATGCAACCGATGACGCTCCAGAGGCTAAGTCTGAGGGTGCTGAGAAGCTCGTTAAGATGGTTGACGGCATCATGAAGCCTGTTTCCAAGATGGACGGCGACTCACTCCCCGTTTCCGCCTTCGTTGACCACGCTGACGGTACATTTGAGCAGGGTGCTTCCGCTTACGAGAAGCGCGGTGTTGCTGTTATGGTTCCCAAGTGGAACGCTGAGACCTGCGCAAAGTGTAACAAGTGCTCCTTCGTATGTCCTCACGCAACTATCCGTCCCTTCGCACTCAGCGAGGAAGAGGCTGCAAATGCTCCCGAGAACATCCGCATCGCTCCCAAGCCTATTGTTAAGACTGACTACAAGTACACTCTTGCAGTTTCTCCCCTTGACTGTATGGGCTGCGGTGTTTGTATCGGCGTTTGTCCCACAAATTCTCTCACAATGGTACCCAGAGAGTCTGAGGAAGCTCAGCAGGCAGTATTTGATTACTGCGTAGCAAAGGTTACCGAGAAGCCCGAGACTACTGCTAACCTGAACCTCATCGGTTCACAGTACAAGCAGCCTCTCCTCGAGTTCTCCGGCTCCTGCGCAGGCTGTGCCGAGACTTCTTACGCACGTCTTATCACCCAGCTCTTCGGTGACAGAATGTATATCTCCAACGCAACAGGTTGTTCCTCTATCTGGGGCGGCCCTGCTGCAACATCTCCCTACACAACCAACAAAGAGGGCCACGGTCCTGCATGGGCAAACTCCCTCTTCGAAGATAACGCAGAGCACGGCCTCGGTATGTACCTCGGCCAGAAGGCTATCCGTTCAAGACTCATTGAGAAGATTGAGAAAATTGCCGCTTGCGACAAGGCTTCCGCTGAGCTCAAGGCAGCAGCAGACGAGTACCTGGCAACCGTAGAGGACGGCGAGAAGAACACAGCCGCTACCAAGGCTCTTGTTGCAGAGCTTGAGAAGCTGGGCGCTTGCGACTGCACAGATATCGGCGATATCCTCAACAACAAAGAGTACCTCTCCAAGAAGTCCGTTTGGATTTTCGGCGGCGACGGTTGGGCTTACGACATCGGCTTCGGCGGTGTTGACCATGTTCTCGCTACCGGCGAGGATGTAAACATCATGGTATTCGATACCGAGGTTTACTCCAACACAGGCGGTCAGGCCTCCAAGGCTTCTCAGATTGGTCAGGTTGCTCAGTTCGCAGCAGCAGGTAAGGCTATCAAGAAAAAGAGTCTTGCCGATATCGCTATGAGCTACGGCTACATCTATGTTGCTCAGATTGCTATGGGCGCTGACATGAACCAGACCCTCAAGGCAATTAAGGAAGCAGAAAGCTACAACGGACCTTCTCTCATCATCGGCTACGCTCCCTGTGAGATGCACTCTATCAAGGGCGGTATGCAGAACTGTCAGAAGGAAATGGCTCGTGCAGTTGAGTGCGGTTACTGGAACAACTTCCGTTATGACCCCAGACTCGCCGCAGAGGGCAAGAATCCCTTCACTCTCGACAGCAAGGCTCCCACAGCCTCCTACAAGGACTTCATTCTCTCCGAGGCTCGTTACAGCTCACTGACACGCAGCTTCCCTGAGAGAGCAGAGGAGCTCTTTGAGAAGGCTCAGAAGAACGCTGAGGCTCGTTTCGACGAACTCACCGAGAGAGCTAACGGCTGATAATTCCCTGTAAGCAGCGGCGAAAAAATCCCGTGCTTGCAAAGCGACACATAAGAAACCAGGGCTGCGGCAAAATGCCGCAGCCCTTTTTTTACGTCAAAAACGACAAAGGATAAGTCTTACCTTTATGAAGATCGCTGAATATAAAAATTCCCAAAATAAAATGGGAGATCTTACTGTTTTGCTTTGTTTTAGTGTTAGAAGAAACTCTAAAAGTGTATTTACATAAATTTATGGAGGAATTGTTATGAAAAAGATTTTAGCCTTTGCCATGGCTCTTTTGATGACGCTGTCAGTATTCGGCATTTTGGTCGTATCATCTGCCGAGTACAGCGAAAAATTCGGCTCAAGCCTTATTGACGCAATAGAAAATGCCACCGAGGATGAGCTGATACCTGTTTTTATGTCCACGAAAGGCAAGCCTGTTGACCACATGAGCCTCGGCGAGTACATAAAGTACAAGGGCTTTGAGGAAGAGACCTTAAGCCGTGAGGAGAAAGCTGCCCTCACCAAAGAGTATAATTTGGTTTATTATCCTGAGGTTATGCGGCAGGCAGGAGAGCAGTACACCGAAATTTTTGATGAGGTTTTCGGCGGAGCAACTCCCGATGAAACTTATTTCGGAATATCGATTTCGTACATAAGTCTTATGACTACAAAGGATAAGATCCTCCTGCTTGCAGAGTACGATATGATAACAGGCATAGAATATGCGGGCCCGGACGCGGATAAAACTCCCGAGGAAAAGCAGTTTCTTATAGACTACGCCAACAGCCACGGCTTAGATGCCCAAAAATTCTGCGCTAATTATACGGTTGATATCTACGGCGAAGCCTCGGGCTATACTATGTTTTTTATAAGCACAGGAGCAGAAAACTGCTTAATGTGCGAGCAGTATATCGAGGACGTGTTTCTTATCCGCGGCTTTAACAGGGGAGAAAAGAACCCCACAGGAGTTCTGACCTTAGATAAAGATGGAAATTACAGCACCCTTGATAAGGAAGTCGAAGAAGGAACGCTTGATATCCACGAGGCTCAAAAGGTACTGCCTTTTGCTTATCTTTTGGGGGATGTTGACCTTGACGGTGCGCTTACTGTAAAGGACGCTACAAGAGTGCAGAAGCAGATAGCAAAAATAGAAGTACCAAGGATTTCATACGTTGAGGAATACTTGAGAGACTCAAACTGCGACGGAGAGTTTAATATTAAGGACGCAACATATATACAGGCAAAGGTTGCAGGAACGGTTTGAAATTTTGCGACAAATGAAATAAACCTCAGCGAGAGGTAAAAGGTAAGGGCTGCGGCTAAATTCCGCAGCCCTTTTCATGTATGTATAATGTAAAAATTCTCAAGATTCCTTTTCGAAACCGCAGCTGCAACGGGAAACAGAATTCATATAAGTTTTTCCGCAATTCGGGCACTTCCAGGTACCTGCCTTTATCTTTGTTGATTCAGCCTTTGCGTAGGGAGATTTCTCTCCGCATTTTTTGCAGAATCCGCCTATGCTTCTCTCTCCGCATTTTGGGCAAATCCAGCTGGGAGCATGTGCCTCGAAAGGTTTATCCGCTGTGTTGTTAGTACCTGTATTTTTACGGTAATAGGGGACATCGTTGCTTTTATCATGGTATGTAACGCAGTCTGAAGAGGCTCTCAGTTCTGCAATACGCGCAGAGGTAGTTAATTCCTGTAATATATAGGCGAGAGCAAGGAATAACTCGGCTAAAACAATGCAAATTCCGGTACTGATAATCGTTGGAAGAAAGGCATATAAAATCTCCGAGAAAGAATCAGCACGGGATTCTGATAAGCTTACGATAGATAGTATTGTTCCTACAAAACTTATTATTCCTGCTAAAATAATATAAAACGAGGCGGTTTTAGCCAAGAATCGTACGTGTTTGGTTTCTTTTTTGCAGTCCATAATACAAGTGAGCTTTTCCATTAATAAATCTCCTCTAAATAAAAACTTAACTGTATCGACAAAAAACAGCCTATACAGTTTATTTTAGTGTAGCATGATTGCCTAAATAGTTCAAGTATAAGTTAATTAATAGAAAAACTCTTGCATTTTTTGAAATTTGTGTTATACTTTTCTCCAATAAGGGAGTAGTCAACGAATTTTATTCGTGATGAAAGTCAACATCGTGAATCGTCCTGATTCTGGCTTCATATTAAATGACGAGACTTATCTGCACTTTGGCGGGTAAGGCTCGTCTTTATTTTTTCCCTGAGCGTGAAGGGATATTGCGGCGCGGTTATTTTCGCTTCGCATCAGCCGTGGGAGCTCCTTTTCCTCCCCCCTTTTTATATAGAAAGAGGGCTTTGCATAATTCGCCAAAACGCAGAAAACATATATTTGAGAGGTTGTGTTAGCTTGCTGTTTCACAGTGAAAAAATCGAAAATGTCCTCAAAACCCTTGAGACCGATGCAGTAAAGGGTCTTGAGAGCAAAAGCGCAGAAAAGCTCCGGGAAAAATACGGAGAAAATACGCTTACCCCAAAAAAGCCGAAAAGTATGCTAAGACGTTTCTTCGACCAGTTTAAGGACGTTATGATTCTTATTCTCTTAGCGGCGGCGGTAGTATCCTTTGTTATCGCCTGTGTTGAGCAAAATCCCATGGAGTTTTTCGAGCCTGCCCTTATTCTCCTTATTGTTGTTCTCAATGCAATAATGGGAGTTGCTCAGGAGAGCAAGGCGGAAAAGGCTTTAGCGGCGCTTAAAAATTTGTCAGCACCCCACGCGAGGGTTATCCGCGACGGTAATGAGAGCGTCATTGACGCAAAGGCTTTAGTTCCGGGCGATATAATCAAGCTGGAAGCCGGCGACTTTGTGCCTGCTGATGCAAGGCTTATTTCAAGCGCCGCGCTGAAATCCGAGGAATCTGCTCTCACGGGTGAAAGCGTACCCTCCGAGAAAAATTTTGCCGCTGAGGTAGCCGAGGACGCACCCTTGGGCGACAGAGATAACATGGTGTTCTCAGGCTGTTCTATTACCTACGGCACAGCCTTAGCCGTTGTAACCGCTACGGGTATGGATACCCAGATGGGTAAGATTGCAAACCTGCTTGAGGGCGAGGGTGAAGCCCAGACTCCCCTGCAGAAAAAACTTGCAAATTTAGGAAAATACTTAGGTGTTGTGGCACTTGTTGCCTGCGCCGTTGTCTTTATTGTAGGTATTGTAAACGGAATAAGTCCTCTTGAGATTTTTATGACCGCCGTATCTCTTGCTGTTTCTGCAATTCCCGAGGGACTTCCTGCTATCGTTACCATTGTTCTCTCAATCGGCGTACAGAGAATGGTTAAGAAAAATGCCCTGATAAGACGGCTTCCTGCGGTTGAAACCTTGGGCAGCGCTTCCGTTATCTGCTCCGATAAGACAGGAACCCTAACTCAGAACCGAATGACCTTGACTAAGGCATATACCGACTCGGCAGAGCTTGAGGTTATCTCAAAGGATAATTCGGAGGAGGTTAAGAAGCTGCTTCTATACGGCGCACTTTGCTGTGACGGCGCCGTTGTTATGAAGGACGACGGAAGTGTTCAGCACATAGGCGACCCTACCGAAACCGCCATAGTATTAGCCGCACAGAACAAGGGATATATTAAGGACGAGATTAACGCAAGGTATAAGAGAGTCATGGAAATTCCCTTTGACTCGGACAGAAAGCTCATGACAACCGTTGTCGAAATGGACGGCAGGTTTGTTGTTATTACAAAGGGAGCCTTCGATATGATGTCACCCCTCTGCGTAAAGGGCGACCTTAAAAAAGCGAAGAAAATTACCGAAAGCATGAGCGGGGACGCTCTGAGAGTTTTGGCAATTTCTTATAAGGTAATTGACGCTTTACCCGAGGAGGCTACCCCTGAGGCTCTTGAAAACAACCTCATTTTCATGGGTCTTGTTGGTATGATTGACCCTCCCAGACCCGAGGCAAAGGAAGCTGTTGCCGTTTGCCGAAAAGCAGGAATCCGTCCTATTATGATTACGGGCGACCATGTTGTAACTGCTACGGCTATTGCAAGGGAGCTTGGTATTTTCCGAGAGGGCGACCGCGCTGTTACCGGCGCCGAGCTTGACAAAATGACCGATTCAGAGCTCGACTCTGCGGTAGAGGGTATCTCCGTTTACGCAAGGGTATCCCCCGAAAACAAGATTAGAATTGTCAAGGCATGGCAGAGAAAGGGTCAGGTTGTTTCAATGACAGGCGACGGCGTCAATGACGCTCCTGCTCTTAAAGCGGCAGATATCGGCTGTGCTATGGGTATTACCGGTACGGACGTTGCTAAGGGTGCCGCAGATATGACCCTTACCGACGACAACTTTGCAACTATTGTTGACGCGGTAAAAGAGGGCAGAGGAATTTATGCAAACATCAAAAAGGTTGTCGGCTTCCTCTTAGGCACCAATATCGGCGAGGTTGTGGCTGTGTTTATTGCTATGCTCGTTTGGCACGAGTCTCCGCTTCTTTCCATGCAGCTTCTTTGGATTAACCTTGTGACCGACTCTCTCCCTGCTATTGCTTTGGGCATGGAAGCGGTTGAAAGCGATGTTATGGATAAGGCGCCCAAGCCTAAAAACGAGGGGATATTTGCCCACGGATTAGGCGTTAGAGTTGTGCTTCAGGGCTTAATGTTTGCAGCTCTTGCTCTCGGCGGCTTTGTTATAGGCCGGAGCTTTACCGGCAGCCTTGCAGCAGGTCAGACCATGGCTTTCATGGTGCTTGCTCTCTCTCAGGTTATTCAGGCCTTCAATATGAGAAGCGACCATTCTCTCTTTAGAATCGGGCCTTTCTCAAACAAAGCCCTAAACGGCGCAGCTGCCCTGTCAATTCTCATGGTGCTTCTTGTTTTGTTAGTGCCCGGACTCAATACCGCCTTCGGTCTGGTATATCTCCCTGCGGAGCTTTACCTTATCGGCGTCGGACTTGTTTTTGTACCCGTTGTGATTATGGAGCTTTCAAAGCTCTTTGGCTTAATTAAAAATAAAACCTAATAAAAAATCCCCGACTTCAAGAATAAGTCGGGGATAAATTATTAATGGCCGTTAATGCTCAAATTCTTGATAAAGCAGGACGAAGCCTTTTTGTGAGTTTGCAGAAGGGTATATTTACCAGAAGGTCCTTTGCGGTATTAATCAGTAAGCAGGTTACAACAAAATCAAAAAGATTGATTGCGGTTTTAAGGTAGTAGGTGTAGATTAAGTAAAGATATCCGGAGCCGAAAATTTCGATTATGAACAAGCCCGGCAGAGAAGCTAAATAGAGGCTTCCCGTGCTGTTACAGTTGGGTTTACTGCTTAGGAGACTTGTAATATAGGAAGCCGGAATGAAGCTGAGAATGTAGCCTGCGGTAGGCTCGGTAAAGAAGCCGAAGCTTGCCGAGGAAGCAAAGACCGGCAATCCCAAGATTCCCATTGTGATATAGGCGGTTGAGGTTACAGCGCTTGATTTGGGGCTGAGAAGCATTCCGCACACAAGACAGATTTGCCCCTGAAAGGTAAGCGGCATAAAGGGCATAGGGATTCTGATATACGCGCTTACGGTAAAGAGTGCCACGAAAAGAGAGCATGCGCATATTCTTTTCGGATTCATTAAAGCTCCCCTTTCTAAGTGGTATCTGTACTAATGATACCATAATAGACGACAATTTACAAGACTATTTCATTGACATATTGTTCATAAGAATATTATAATACATTCAGACGAAAAAAACAGGAGGACGTATGGATATTTCAGCAGGTTTTCTTTTGACAAGCGCAGGACTGGGAGTAGGACTTGCCATGGACGCTTTCTCGGTTTCCCTGGCAAACGGACTTTCGGAGCCTTCTATGCGCTGGCGAAAAATGGGAGCGGTAGCAGGAGTTTTTGCGTTTTTTCAGGCCTTAATGCCTGTTTTAGGCTGGCTCTGCGTACACACTATCTTACAGTATTTCGGTATTTTCGAGAAGTTTATTCCCTATATTGCCTTGGCGCTTTTAGGCTTTATAGGCGGAAAAATGATTTACGAGGGAGTTAAGGGCGGCGACGAGACCGAGGTTAAAAGGCTCACGGTTTTGGGGCTTTTGGTACAGGGTGTGGCAACCTCTATTGACGCTCTCTCAGTAGGCTTTACTATTGCAGGCTACAATATTTGGAACGCACTTTTGTGCGCGGGAATTATCTCCCTTATTACCTTTGTCATTTGTTTTGCGGGAATTATTATCGGTAAAAACATCGGCACAAAAATCGGCGGAAAGGCAACCATTATCGGCGGAGTTATCCTTGTGGCTATCGGACTTGAAATATTTATCACGAGCTTTTTCTGAATTATCGGTAAGGAGTGGACAGTATGTTTAAGAGGATTATTTCTCTCTTGTTTGCTATTTTGATTTTGGCGGGTGTCGGGATTGTTTCTTTCTCGGCTGAGAATACCGAGGAATACTCTGTGCTTTTTACCCACGACCTGCACTCTCATTTTTTGCCCACCTTGGGAGAAAGCGGTGAGTATGAGGGCGGATATGCCCGAATTATGACGAAAATGGAGGAAGTGAGGAAGAAATATCCCCAGACCGTCACCCTTGACGGCGGCGATTTTTCTATGGGCTCCCTTTTCCAGACAGGCTTTGCTACTCACGCCTTGGAGCTTTGCCTTATGGGCAAAATGGGCTATGATGTTACAACCTTAGGCAATCACGAATTTGACTATCTCCCCGAGGGGCTGAGCGCTATGCTCACTACGGCAAAGAAAAGCGGCGGGAAAGTCCCCGAGATTGTGGAAGCAAACTATGTTGCGGATTCGGATACCGACGATTGCAAAAAGCTCAGAGAAGCCTTTGAGCTCTACGGAGTTAAGGAATATACGGTTATAGAACGAGAGGGACTTTACTACGCGGTTTTCGGAATATTCGGCGAGGCCTCCCATCTGGTTGCCCCAAATTCGGGAATGACGCTTTTAGACAATATTGAGATTGCTCAAAAAACCGTTGACGCGGCGGTAAAGGAATGTAAGGAAAAATACGGCAAGGAGCCTTTGGTTGTGTGCCTTTCTCACTCAGGAACAGAGAACGGCGCAGGTGAGGATGTGGAGCTTGCAAAAGGTGTTAAGGGCATCGACCTCATTGTTTCTGGTCATAGCCACTCCACAACCGAGGAGCCTATTAAGGTAAACGATACCTACGTTGTCTCCTGCGGAAATTACGGCAGGAACTTAGGCTCTGTACGGCTTAAGATGAGCGGCGACAAGGCGGAGATTACTTCCTTTGAGCTGATTGATATTAACGAATCCGTTGAGGAAAACGGCGAAATCGCAAAGGTGATTGAGGAGTATAAGGACAGCATAAATAAAACCTACCTTGCTCCTTATGGATTGACTTTTGATACGGTGCTTCTCGAAAATGAATATGAATTTGAGAGCGTTGAGGATATCTACGCAACCCAACATGAATCCCCCTTAGGCAATCTTCTCTCCGATGCCTATAAATGGGCGGCAGAAAAGGAGACGGGACTGCCTGTGGACTTGGCGGTAACCGCCTCGGGAGTTATCCGAGAAAGCATACCAAAGGGAGAGGTTACGGTTTCAAATATCTTTGACACCGCTTCCCTGGGAGTTGGTACAGAGGGCGAGATTGTTATGGTCTATGTTACCGGAAAAGACCTTAGAACAATTTTAGAGGTGGATGCCACAGCCAGCCTTTTTATGTCTGCGGCACAGCTCTTTACTTCGGGAGTGAGATATTCTTTCAATGTGTGCCGAATGCTCTTTAACCGAGTTGACAGCGCAGAGCTTGTGAGCTGCGACGGCAAAACCGCCGAAATTGAGGATGAAAAACTCTACCGAATTGTTACGGGAATGTATATCGGTCAGATGTTAGGGCAGATTGAGGATAAAGCTTTTGGACTTATAAGCGTTACTCCCCGAGACGAAAACGGAAATCCCATTGAGGCTGAGGATTTAGTAAACTATGTTGTAAAGGATAAGAACGGCAATCCCCTAAAGGAATGGTATGCCATTAGCGCCTATATGCAGAGCATGGGCGGAAGAATGAGCGAAAAGTATTCTGCCGCCGACGGCAGAAAGAATGTGTACTTTAGCTTAAGCCCCATAGATTTACTAAAGAACGCCAACATTTTCACCTTTATTGCCTTGGGAGTCATACTCCTGCTTTTGAGTCTTATTGCCCTGGCGGTAGTGCTTATTGTAAGGAAGGCAAAGAAAGCAAAGCGGCTGAAAAAGACTTTGAAGGCTCCCGAGATTAATTAAATCTAAAAACTTCACCCACAGCTTTGGCGGCTGTGGGTGATTTTTATATGAATCTATGCTTTTGTTAAACCATATTTGCAATATGCTTCTGAATAGCGGTTGCATCGCTGTTATATTTCTATGGTAAACCTATGAAAGCTTTGCCGCTCTCTTTTGGATGAGCGTCGCATCGCGGACATCCAGAGTGCCGTTTGTGTCAATATCGGCATTTTTGAAGTTGAAG
>JAQXHW010000145.1 GCA_029007475.1 Oscillospiraceae bacterium
ATGATTTGTTGAGGCAAGAGCCTCGGGGATACTCTCAATAAGAGCATAGTCGCCTGCGGAAAAACCCTTCTGAACAAGAGCCGAATATCCGCCGATAAAATTTACGCCTAAGGTATCTGCGGCTCTATCCAGAGTATGCGCAAATTTTACGAGCTTGCTGTTGGGGCAAGCTGCTGCGAGCATGGCAATAGGGGTAACGGCGATCCTCTTGTTGATAATCGGAATACCGTATTCTTTCTCAATTGCTTCTGCTGTGGGTACAAGCTCTTGGGCATAGCGGCAGATTTTGTCATAAACCTTGTCGCAAGCCTTGTCAATATCGCTGTCAATACAGCTCATGAGAGAGATACCCATTGTGACAGTACGAACATCAAGATGCTCGTTGTCAATCATATTTATGGTTTCAAGTATATCTTTTGTTTCAAGCATAAGTAAACGCTCCGGAATTAAACTCGCCTAAAGGGCGGAATATAAAGGTTAAGCAACTCAAATGATGAGCAAAAACTCAGATTTTGTGCATACTGTTGAAGATGTCTTCATGCATGATATGTATCTTGGTGCCAATCGTTTCACCTAACTTGTCAAAATCCGCAGTGAGTACATCGAAAGAGGGAGCAGCGTCCTTTTCAAATTCAACAAGCATAATCATAGCGAACATATCCTGTAAAACGCTCTGAGTTACCTCTAAGATATTAAGATTGTTTTTGGCACATTCCTGAGAAACCTTTGCAAGGATGCCAACATTGTCCTTGCCTAAAACAGTAATAACAGCTTTCATTATGAAAAATACTCCTTAGGGTTATAAATTAAATGGATTAGAGAGTTTTTACATACTCTTTAAGATATGCGGTAAGCTCCTCGCCGATTTCCTCATGCTTTGTACCGACTTCAATAGCGGCCTTGAGAATACCGAACTTGTTGCCGATATCGTAGCGAGTACCGGTGTATTCAACAGCAGTCATACCGTATTCCTTAGCTAAAACTCTCATGGCGTCAGTAAGCTGAATTTCATTTTTTGCTCCGGGAGGAGTTTTATCGAGAATATCGAAAATCTCGGGTGGCAGAACGCATCTTCCTAAAATAGAATATAGTGAGAAAATTTCATCGTCGCTCTGAGGTTTTTCAATCATATCCGTACATTTGTAGATATTGCCTTCTAAGGGCTCAATTTTAACCGAGCAGTAGTTAGCGATAGCTTTTCTGGAAACAGGCTTAATACCTACAACACCCTTGCCGAATTTGCCGTAGGCGTCGATAAGCTCCTTAGTTGCGGGAGCTACGCCGTCAATAACAACATCGTCGCCGTAGAGGACTGCGAAAGGCTCATTTCCCACAAAGCTCCTGGCTTTGCTGATAGCGTGTCCGAGACCCTTGGTGTCAATCTGGCGCACATAGTGGATGTTAGCGAGCTTGTCAAGATCCTTAATGCTTCTGAGCATTTCATCCTTCTTGTCGTTTGTAAGGATGTGTTCTAAAACAGGAGCCTTATCAAAATGGTCCTCAATGAAGCCTTTTCCGCGGTTTGTGATAATTAGAATATCGGTAATACCTGCGCGTGACGCTTCCTCAACGATGTATTGAATTGCGGGCTTGTCCACAATAGGGAGCATCTCTTTAGGCATAACCTTAGTCGCGGGGAGGACTCTTGTGCCGAGACCGGCAGCAGGGATAACTGCTTTTGTGATTTTCATAGTAAATTCTCCTTTGGCTAAAGCCACGATTGATATTTTTTGTCGAAAACTATTTACAGCAACAGACCGGGCAGGTAGATTATAGCTAAATAGGAGACCATGAGGCTGATAGCTAAGGGTAGATTCACCCCGCCTTTTTCATCAAGTGAGGCGTTTAGCTTTTCTCTTGACCCGGAAGTTGCTTTGATTGCGTTGATTTTTTTAATGGAATGTTTATAGTACCAGCGATGACCGCAAATGGCGGTAACGAGTCTGAGTGCAAATTGTAAAATTCCCATGCTGTAGTAGAGAATGAAAGTAAAGAGATTTTCGCCGCTCATAGAGGAGAAAAAAGCTCCCAAATCCGAAAATATCTTGCTTGAGAAGAAGTAACCGCCGCTATACATGATGTTGTAAAGCTGCTCTGAAGTTTCGGCTAAGAAGTTGCTTCTGGTAATTGAGAGGTAGGTGCTGAGGAAGATAGTAAAAGCATAAAGTGCGGTAATGACAGCTCCTATCTTATACATCTTTCTGTAAAGAAGCCAGCCTCCGCCGAAAATGAAGCCTACAAAGGAAAACCTCGACCTGCCTGAATTATGAATCTGGCTGAAAAGCCGTGCGTAGAAGGGGGCGTTGTTTTTAGTAAACTTCGTTACCTCGTCTACGGTAACACCGTTGCCTACGTCAGCGTCACCTTTAAGTCCTGCCATGGGGTCAAAGACCACTCCCGGGAAAGGCGTACCCTGAGGTTGAGAGCTTTTCTGCGTTTCCTCGGTGTTATCGACAGTAAACGGGGGAGTATATGCGTTCTTAGATTCGTCTTTTGTGTCGCGGGGCAAGTCTGCGCCGCAGTAGATGCAAAGTCGGTTGCCCTTGGGATTATCTTTTTGACAAACAGGGCAGATTACCTTGTTTTCGTCATGGGAGTTCTCCTTTTTGACTGAGTCGAAGGAAAAGTTGCTGTTGTGTTTTTCTTCATAGAAACAGTGTCCCAAAGAGTCGTAGCAGTCCCTGTGGTGCGGAGTACCGCACTCAGGGCAAACGACGATATCCTCGTCCTTTTCGAAAGGTTTTGAGCATACAGGACACTTGTAATTATTATATTCCATAGTATCACCAATAGGTATTATACCAAATATTGCGCCGTAAAGCAATAAATAATTTACTAATATTAAAAAATACAGTATTTATTATTTACAATCGGAAATCTTTGGGTTATAATCAATAAGTATTTATTATAATGAGGTAATATTGGTTTTACCTAAACTAACTGAAATGTGAGGGAGATATATGCTTCAGTTTGAAGAATTACGCCTGCGTTTAGAGGGTCTGAGACCTGATATTGACGACTATGCCGACGCAATAGGAATAAAAGCCTTGAGAAGCCAGATTCAGCAGCTTGAAAACCGTGCAACCGAGCCGGGATTTTGGGATGACATAGAGAATTCACAAAAGGTACTAAAGCAGACAAGCGACTTAAAGAATAAAGTAGAGACCTTTGAAAAGCTGGATTCATCCTATGCAGATACTCTAACTCTTATTGAGCTTGCCAACGAG
>JAQXHW010000146.1 GCA_029007475.1 Oscillospiraceae bacterium
TGGAAATATATAAACAGAGCCTTGAAAGGGGTGACGTTACTTTTCGAACGGAATGTCCGACTTAAGAGGATTGGGATAGAGAACATATTAAGAAATGTAGATTTGTATATGAACTTGATGGGAAGATTATAGGCTTTACGATGCTTGCTCCTACTTCAAGCAGAGATTCATACAGGGGGGTTGTAGAAGTTTCTATATTTGTAGACAAGAATTATACTCAGAAAGGAATCGGCACAGCACTTCTTCTAAAGTTAATGGAGGAAGCTGAAAAAGAAGGGTACTGGACCTTGTATTCGCCGATTTTTTCAGTAAATGAGGCGAGTATTAAGCTTCATAAGAAATGTGGTTTTCGGGTGATTGGAACGAGAGAAAAGATTGCAAAAGACAAGTTTGGTAACTGGCAGTCAACCACAATCATGGAGTGGAGAAATGGAATCGAATAATAAAAGAAGGTAAATATACAAGAGGTAAATTCCGGTTTGTAGTCCTACATTATGAATATATAACTCTACCTATCGTAGGTTGTTATATAGTGAGTTGCGGATTATAATGTACTCACAATAAAAGTGAGGTGTATGTTATGAGTTATGTAACAGGAAA
This sequence comes from Oscillospiraceae bacterium, assembly GCA_029007475.1. GTDB lineage: Bacteria > Bacillota > Clostridia > Oscillospirales > Acutalibacteraceae > Ruminococcoides. The sequence continues at coordinate 601 of JAQXHW010000146.1, forward strand.
AGCCATAAAGGAATTAAGAGAGAAAAGAAAAATCACCCAAAAGGAACTTGCAGAAAAAATCAATGTCAGTGACAAAGCAGTTTCAAAATGGGAAACAGGAAGAGGACTCCCGGACATTGCTATTCTTGACGATTTGTCGAGGGCACTCGGAACTTCAATCACCGAGTTGTTGACAGGGGACTTAAGGGAGAATGAAAATCAAGCCGGAAATATGAGGAAGACGCACTTCTATGTGTGCCCTATTTGCGGAAATATCATCACTTCTGTCGGACAGGGAACATTTTCCTGTTGCGGAGTTACAATGCCGGAGCAGGAAGCCGAAAAATGTGATGACGACCATATGATTAATATAGAAACTGTGGATGATGAGTATCACATCACAATTAATCACCCTATGAATAAGAGCCATTATGTGTCCTTTATTGCCTATGTAACCTGTGATAATTCTGAGCTTGTGAAACTCTATCCCGAACAGGATATATCTGTAAGGTTGAGAAAGAAAGGACACGGAATTTTATATGCCTATTGCAATAGGCACGGAATGTATAAAAAACTGATTTAGAAAAGCGGCAGGAAAATGGTTATAATCAATTTGGCTTTTATATGAAGTTTTTATGCTGTTGTTGACTATATTCTTTAGAAGAAAATTTGCAGAGCATATTTGGTTCTCCGTTTTGAGTTTCTAAGAAACCGGATTTAACGGTTTATTCCAAATATGCTCTGCTTTTTTAAGGAATGTTTTTTGCTGACAAATAATTATTAGGCTTTTCTATCTTTGGCTTTGTTGAAGCACTTTTTATCAAAAGAAGGGTTGAAGGCGTAAAAGTTTTTGGAATCTAATTTGTCGGTGAGAAGTCTAAGAGCTTCACCGAAGCGTTGATAATGCACAATCTCGCGTTCCCTGAGGAAACGAATCGGGTCGAGTACATCCGGGTCATCGCAGTACCTCAGAATGTTGTCGTAGGTTGTTCTTGCCTTTTGCTCTGCGGCCAAGTCCTCGTGCAAGTCGGTGATGGGGTCACCCTTGGACTGAAGGTAGGCGGCGGTGAAAGGTACTCCGGAGGCAGAAGACGGATAGATTCCCGCAGTATGGTCTACGAAGTAGGCGTCATAGCCGCCTGCTTTAACCTGCTCTTCCGTGAGGTTCTTTGTGAGCTGATAAACTATGGTACCAATCATCTCTAAATGCCCCAGTTCCTCCGTGCCGATATCGTTCAGTATTGCTTTAAGCTCGGGGATAGGCATTGAGAACCTCTGGCTGAGATATCTCAGGGAAGCACCGAGTTCACCGTCGGGGCCACCGTACTGAGTTATGATAATCTGTGCAAGTTTTGGGTTAGTTTGCTTGATTTTTACGGGGTACTGAAGTCTTTTTTCATATACAAACATCTTTTACTCTCCCTCCCAAGGCCAGGGCGCGTTGACCCAGGTCCAGTAGTCTTTTTTGTTTTCGCTGCTAAAAAGAGGTCCGTATTCGTTAACATATTCTTGCCTCAAAGGAGCGAGTTTTGCCTCGTATTCCTCAATCTTAGCGATTGTTTTTCTGCAGTTGGGGTGAGTGTCCAAATAGAGCTTAAGCTCATATATTGCAAAAGCATAGCTTGAAATTTTGCGCAACAGTATTTCTCTTTTGCTCATTTTAAGCCACCTCTGCACTTTCCACCGTAGAAGGGTTTGTTTAGGGTGGGGAACATTGTGCCTGCTTCGAAGCCCTCTGATACAGCATAAACCTCCGCACCGTTTGGCTGAAAGGGCACATAGGCCATTGCTTCCACGGTCTTTGCGGGAAGGGGCGAAAGACCGTAGGAGTTCATGACATCCTTATATAAGTCCATTGATTTTCTCCTTTCAGAAAACATAGTTGCTATGTTTCTCAGCCCATTATATGCGAAAAATACGGCTCTTGTGATTGCGAAAATAACCTCAGATAACATATATCATTTCCGTATTTCCGAGGGCATAGTATATTTCATAACGAAAACAATGTTCTTTCAAAAAACTGTCACTTATGGGATATAATATCTAAGCATAGATTATTTTTCATTGGAGATGTTTTTATGGATAATAATTTTGAAAATAATCCTTATGAGAATATGAACTATGGTAATCTCCCTTCATATCCTCAGAATACAAGCGAGTACGAATGGGGCAGAGAGTCAGAGCCTTTGAAGGTTCAGTACACCGAGCCTGCCCCTCAAAAACCGAAAAGGGAGAGAGGAAAAACTCCCGTGGCCTTAATTCTTGTTCTTTCCGTTTTGCTTTCAACGGTATTCGGCTCAGGCTCGGCTTTCCTCACCTACAAGCTGTTAGACGGCACGAATGAACCGGATAAGGTAATTGCCGACAATACCCCTCAAGGCAGCCAAAATGCCGAGACAACGCTTTCAGGCGGCAAGCTTACAACGGAGCAGGTTGTTGAGAAAACCGCCGACAGCGTAGTTGAGATTGTAACCGAAAGCGTTTCAATGGGATTCTTTCAGGAGTACGTTACCCCCGGTGCAGGCAGCGGTGTAATTATTGACGCCGGCGGTCTTATTGTTACTAACAACCATGTTATTGAGGGCGTAAGCAAGATTACGGTAACTCTCAGAAACGGCGAAAGCTATCCGGCAGAGCTTGTGGGCAGAGATGAAAAAACGGATTTGGCACTTATTAAGATTGAAGCCGACAATTTGACGGTTGCAACCTTCGGTAATTCCGATAACCTTAAAATCGGCGAAAAAATGATTGCCATAGGTAATCCCTTAGGAAGACTCGGCGGTACTGTAACCGAGGGAATACTTAGCGCTCTCAACAGAAATGTTGTGGTTGACGGCCAAACAAGAAACCTTTTACAGACCGATACCGCAATTAATCCCGGCAACTCAGGAGGCGGACTCTTTGATTCTAAGGGCTATCTTGTGGGAATTGTCTCGGCAAAGTCTACCGGCTCAGAGGTTGAGGGCTTGGGATACGCAATTCCCATAAACGACGTTGTTGAGGTAATCGGTGACCTTTCTGAGTATGGTTTTGTAAGAGGCCGAGTCGATATCGGCATGGAGTTTATTGATGTTGATGATTCCCGTACTGCATGGATGTATAATCTTTCTGAGCTGGGCTGTTATGTTTACAGCGTAGACCGGGACAGCAATGCCTACGAAGCAGGCTTGAGAAGCGGCGATTTAGTTCTTGCAATCAATTCAAAAGAAATAGAAACCTCATCGGATATCGAGGAGGTTGTAAGCTCTAAAAATGTAGGCGATAAGCTGATGTTTACCGTAAGCCGTGACGGCGAAAAGAAAACAATTACCATGACTTTACAAGAGGAGATTCCTGAAGATGACAGCTCAGCCTCAGGCGGCAGCGCCGTTGAGTGGGGAAATTTCGGAAGTCTCATTAATTAGAAAGTGAATGAAAGTCCTTAGGCCTGTGCTTTAAGGACTTGATTTTTTTGCCGAATATGGTAAAATACTAAAAGACCGAAAGGTCAAATAATAAATTCACAAGTGAATAACACGAAAGGGCGACAGCCTCTGCTTTTTGCAGATATAAGGAAAGTATGGTGAAAATCCATCGCAACAGCCATTACCGTAAAAGTCGGAATGCTTATGGTTTCGTGAGTGTAAATGCTCCTCGGGCAATGGGAGGGTGCTTAGACTAAAGTAGGTTTAACGCAATCTCTCTGGAGGTTGCGTTTATTTTATTCCCCTGTGGGAAAGAGGAATTTTTATGAAAAGAAAGTTAAAAACCCTAAGTTCTCTGCTGATGGCAGTTCTCGTACTTTTGAGCTTTGCTGCCTGCTCAGAAAGTGACGCAAAAGGTTCAGCAACCGAAGCGCCTGCCGTGACCGATTCTGTTTTGACAACTATAACCGAAGCCTTAAGTCAAGAGGAAATTTTTTGGCAGGATGCCGAGTACACCGAGGACACCGCAATCGGCAAAGGCGAAACAACCTTTGAGTTTCAGGTGATTGTAGGGGAGAACTCCGTAACCTTTACTGTCAGCACCGATAAGGAAATCTTAGGTGACGCTCTTATGGAGAATAACTTAGTCGCCGGCGACGAGAGTCAGTACGGTCTATACGTCAAAAAGGTAAACGGAATAACTGCCGATTACGACGTAAATCAGTATTACTGGTCTTTCTCCAAAAACGGAGAAATGATGATGACAGGCGTTGACGGTGAGAAGATTGAAGAAGGCGCTCACTATGAGATGACCTGTACTAAATAAGCGAAAAAATGATTAGGAGCTATACGCAAAAGGAGTCCTTAACTCCTAAGAAAAAAGCAAAGCTCACGGTGTTTGAGCTTGTGCTTTTCTCGATGCTCGGTGCTTTGATGTTCGGCTCGAAGATGCTTATGGAGTTTCTTCCGAATGTTCACCTTTTGGGAATGTTTATCGTCACGTTTACGGCGGTGTTCAGATTCAAAGCCTTGATACCCATTTATATATATGTGCTCCTAAACGGAGTTTTGGCAGGCTTTGCGCCATGGTGGATACCCTACCTCTACATATGGACCGTGCTTTGGGGAATGGCAATGCTTATACCGAAAAATATTCCCGATAAGGTTGCCGTGTTCGTTTATCCCTTAGTGTGTGCTTTACACGGAATTCTGTTCGGCGTCCTATACGCACCCGCCCAGGCAATTATGTTTAATCTTAGCTTTGAGCAGACTCTTGCTTGGATAGCCGCAGGACTTCCCTTTGACGTGACTCATTGTATCTCTAATTTTGTGGCAGGACTTCTCATTTTACCTCTTAAAAAGGTGCTCTGCAAGCTCCGCGCATCTGTTTCAGGCAAAATATGTAACCGATAAAAAACGCACCGATTGAGATTTTTCAATCGGTGCGAAATTTGTTATATTGCCTATAAGTCAGTACTGCACGAGTGCCGAAGAATGATTTATTCCGCTAAGGCTTCCTTATCTTTCAGCGCCTTCAAAATCATATTGGCGCACATATATACGTTGCCGCCGCCCATGGTGAGCACAAGGTCGCCTTCCTCGGCATTTTCGACAATGTATTTTGTAATATCCTCGAAGGTGTCGATGCACTTTGCACCCTCAATTTTCTCTCCTAAGTCTGTGGACTTAATTCCGTAGGTGTTTACCTCACGAACAGCTAAAATTTCGGAGATAATAGCCTCATCGGGAATGGCAAGGACTCTTGCAAAATCATCTAAGAGTATAGATGTTCTTGAGTATGTGTGGGGCTGGAAAACAGCGTGTACCTTCTTAAAGCCCATGCTCATAGCAGAGGTCAGCACAGCCTCAAGCTCTGTGGGATGATGAGCAAAATCGTCGGCGACAGTTATGCCGCAGGGAGAACCTAAAACCTCGAAACGTCTGTGAACTCCCGTGAATTTACCGAGATGCTCCGCGATTTCATTTCCGGTTGCCCCTAAATAATGAGCCGTGGCTGCCGCGGCTAAGGCGTCATAGATGTTGTGTTTGCCGGGTACAATGAGCTTAACTGTGGCGAGCTTTTCGCCTTTATATACGAGGTCGAAACTCTGATTCATGCCCTTTGACTCTATGTTTGTTGCTCTGTAATCGTTTTTCTCGCTGAAACCGAAGGTTACTCTTTCAATGGTAACATCAGCGAGAGCCTCTACGGAGTTTTCATCGTCGCCGCAGTAGACAATAGCTCCTGTGGTCTGGTGTGCGAATTTATTAAAGGACTTCTTGATGTTGTCGAGATTTTTGAAGTAGTCAAGGTGGTCGGCGTCAATATTGAGAATTACGGAAATATAGGGGTTAAGCTGTAAGAATGTATCAACATACTCGCAGGCCTCGCAGACAATGATATCGCTCTGGCCGACGTAGGAGTTTCCGCCGATGAAGTTGAGCTTGCCGCCGATAATTGCCGAGGGGCTGAAGCCTGAGCCGATAAGCACCTGAGAAATCATGGCGGTGGTTGAGGTTTTTCCGTGGGTACCCGCAACGGCTATGGAGCGGTTGTACCTCCTTGTGACAATACCGAGCATTACGCTGCGCTCTAAGCATAGAATACCCTGTTCTCTTGCCGCCATTAGTTCGGGGTTATCCTGCTTTACTGCGGCGGTGTAAACTACAAGCTCTGCCCCCTCGATATTTTCGGGTCTGTGACCCATATAAACGGGAATTCCCAAAGCCTTGATTCGCTCAAGGGTATCCGATTCGCTGTTGTCAGAGCCTGAAAGCTCAAAGCCCTCGGAATGCAAAATCTCGGCAAGGGGGCACATTCCGCTGCCGCCGATTCCCATAAAGTGTATTCTTTTTATGTTTTCGAGTATGTGGTCATATTTCATATATGTCATCTCCAAATCTATTGGGGCCTTTCCCTTTGGGAAAGGAGAATATTTTTTATCGATATGGCTTATCCATAAGCGATGTCAAACCTTATTATATTTTGATTTGCCGAAAATGTAAATACCCTCAACAATATTTTACCCTCATATTGTCAAAAACAACTCAAGATGTTAGAATATCTATATATTATGTTGCGCGGTGATAAAATGTTAAATAAAAACCAGCTGATTGAGCTTAACATAGAGTCAATTTCCTCAGAAGGCTCAGGAGTAGCCAAACACGAGGGCATGGCTGTATTTGTACCTCATACTGCCGTAGGGGATAGAATAATTGCCAAAGTTTTGAAGGCTAAGAAAACTCACGCTTTTGCCAAAATCCATGAGCTCTTGGAGAAATCTCCCGACCGAATTGTTCCGGAATGCAGTGTAGCTAAGCAGTGCGGCGGCTGTGTATATTCTCATATTTCTTATGAAGCAGAGCTAAGGGCAAAAGAGCAGAGGGTTCGCGACGCAATAGAGCGAATAGGCGGTATTGATACAAAAATTAACAGTATTGTAGGCTCTGAAAGGGAAAGCCGTTACCGCAATAAGGCGCAGATTCCCGTGGGCATTTCCAAAGAGGGAAAGGCTCAAATGGGCTTTTTCGCAAGCCATAGCCACAGAATAGTTGAGTGCGATGACTGCAAGCTTCAGCCTGAGGAGTTTTTAATTGCTCAGAGGGTTCTCAAGGGCTTTATTGACGAGTACAAAATCTCCGTTTATAATGAGGACACCCACAAGGGACTTGTGCGACACCTCTACCTGAGAAAAGCCGAAGCCACAGATGAAATCATGATCTGCGTTGTTGTAAACGGCGGTGGTTTACCTCACGAAAATGAATTGGTTGAGAGCTTTCTCGCTGAAATTCCAAACACAAAGACTATAATTGTTAATTCTAACAGAGAAAAAACCAACGTAGTTTTGGGCAAGGAATACAGAACACTGTACGGCGAGGGCTTCATTACAGATATTCTGTGCGGTCTGAAGTTTAAGCTGTCGCCTCAGTCATTTTATCAGGTCAACCGCTCAGGCGCAGAGAAGCTCTACTCCATAGCAAGAGAGTATGCAAAACTTAAAGAGGATGATTTGCTTCTTGATATGTACTGCGGCACAGGTACAATAGGACTTTCAATGGCAAAGGATTGTAAATCTCTGATTGGTGTTGAGATCGTACCCGAGGCTATAGAGGACGCAAAGAAAAACGCCGAGAGAAACTCAGTTGAAAATGCACGTTTCATCTGCGGCGATGCGGCTTTAGCGGCGGATAGGCTCAGCGCTGAGGGCGTTTCTCCCGATGTAATTATACTTGACCCTCCCCGAAAGGGCTGCCAAAGGGAGCTTATTGAAACCGTTGCTGAGATGAATCCCGAGAGAGTCGTCTATGTTTCCTGCGACCCTGCAACCTTGGCGAGAGACCTTAAAATCTTTGGAGAGCTTGGCTACAACACGCTTGAGGTAACCCCTGTTGATATGTTTCCCCGCACCGCCCATGTGGAGACGGTTGTTCTTTTGTCTCGGAACCAGGAGGAATGATAATGGAAAAATACTTTGAAATTAACAAAAATAATCAGAATATAAGATGCAAACTATACTATGACAAGAAGCACACCATTGAAAAAGTAGTATTGTTCGGGCATGGATTTGCTGGTCACAAAGACAACAGTGCGGCACATAAGTTTGCCGATCGTGTATTGACGAAATATAAAGGAATTGCCGTTCTTATCTACAATCTGCCTTGCCATGGCGACGATGTGAAGAAGAAAATGGTTCTGCAGGACTGCATGACTTACATCGAGACCGTAATTGACTACATT
>JAQXHW010000147.1 GCA_029007475.1 Oscillospiraceae bacterium
AAAAGTAATTTATGTTATTATGTTTCGTGAAGTGGACAAAACTATTCTTTAGTCACAGGCTAAACCTAATTAAAATATATACGAAAGGTGACAAAACCTTGGAAAATATCAAAGCAAATGTTGCAAAAAACATAACTCAGCTTCGTCTTGCAAAGGGCATGACTCAGCTTGAACTTGCTGAAGCACTCAATTATTCAGACAAGGCGGTATCAAAATGGGAACGGGGAGATTCTATTCCCGACATCACCGTCCTCACAAAAATAGCGGATATGTTTGGGGTGACTCTTGATTACCTGGTAAGACCTCACAAGGAGGCCGACGACTCCGGCATGAAGCTCTCAGCCGCCAAACAAAAGAAAAACCGAATCTTTATTACGGGAATGTGCATGCTTCTCGTGTGGCTTATAGCAACTCTCTGCTTCGTAATCGCAACCCTACTGCCGGTAGAGTCCTCGAACAGCTGGCTTGCTTTTCTCTACGCAGTACCCGCAACCATGATTGTTTGGCTTGTATTTAACTCAGTATGGTTTAGCCGCAGGCTCAACTTCCTTATCATCTCGATGCTCATGTGGTCTACCCTTGTGAGCATACATCTTTCTTTCTTGGTTGCCGGCTTTACACCCTTCTGGCTTGTGTATCTTTTGGGAATTCCCGGACAAATTATCATCTTTATGTGGTCGGGAATCAGCTTTAAGACCTCGTCGTCCTCTGCGGATAAACGGTGGTTCACTAAGTCGGGAAAGAGTAAAAAAAATCAAAAGCTCTACTGATTATAAGTTACGGTTTATTCTAAGCAAATAATATCTCACATAACTACACCGTCACGGATTGACCGTGGCGGTGTTTTTCTGTATTTTATGAGTTTCTATAAAGCACGAACACTTCTCTATTATCAGCTTTCAGCTTCTTCGAGAAGGTTTCTGTAATCGGGAGAATCTAAGGGAACTGTATTAGCCTGAACGGAAGAAAGCTTGCGAACAATCTGACGGGTACGAACACCCACCAGCTTATCAAGCTCCTTGTTGGCTTGGTCAAGTCTCTGCTGAGTTGCCTCAAGGACCTCGTTAAATTTATCGAACTCGGTTTTTACCGAGCCTAAAATCTTCCAAACCTCGGCGCTGCGTTTCTGCACGGCTAAGGTCTTAAAGCCCATTTGCAGCGAGTTTAGAAGTGCCGCCATGGTGCTCGGGCCCGCGATATTCACCTTATAATCCCTTTGAAGCACCTCTACCATGCCGCGGCTTACAGCCTCGGCATAAAGCCCCTCGGTAGGCAGGAACATAATTGCAAATTCCGTGGTATTGGGAGGGTCGATATATTTGTCCCTGATATCCTTTGCTTCCTTTTTAAGGGTTGTGAGAAGAACCTTTGCCGCCGAGTCTATGGCTGTCTTGTCCCCTTCTTCAATGGCATTTTGCAGGGTGAGATAGACATCGCCGGGAAATTTAGAGTCAATCGGAAGATAGATAAAGCCCTCGTCCTCGGCAGGCAGCTTTACCGCAAATTCAACTCTCTCGCTGCTGCCCTTTCGAGTTACCACATTTTCCTCATACTGCTCCGGGGAGAGAATTTCCTTGAGGATTGCGCCCAGCTGAAGCTCGCCTACGATACCTCTCGCCTTGACATTCGTGAGAACCTTTTTCAGGTCGCCCACGCTTGTGGCAATATTCTGCATTTCGCCCAGTCGCTGATAGACCTTCTCCAAGCTGTCGTTGACGGTGATAAAGGATTGGGTAACTCTCTCGTCGAGGGTTTTCTGGAGCTTTTCGTCAACAGTCTTACGCACCTCGTCTAATTTCTTATTGTTATCCTCCTGCAAATAGGAGAGTCGGGTTTCCATTGTGCGGCGGATATTATCAAGCTTCTGTTCATTTTCCAGAGAAAAGGTCTTAAATCTTTCCTCCAAAGCAGAAAACTTTTCGCTCTGAGCCAGTGACGCGTTCTGCTGATTAGTTGAAATCATATCGCCCATGTTCTTCACGGACTGCTGAACCGAGGAGGAAACCTCCTGACGAAGCTGCATTGAATCGCGGCTCATATCCTCTTTTATCTTTTGGAGCTCTGCTGTATTATCGGTTTTCTTGAAGCTTTTTGCTATCAAAATAACAACCGCAATAATAAGCACAGAGAGCAAGGCTAAATTTACATATTCCACGGACACACCCCCAAGGAAATGATACATATATATCATATCACCTAAGGAATTTTGTGTCAACTGATTGAAACCATATATGATGTTATCAACTGTTTCTATATCACTACCTATTGTATTTTTCATTTTTCTCACAAAAAATAGGCGGAAAGATTTTTCCGCCTAAATTCACTATTCAAAGCTGCTCATGATAAGTCTGTCGCACTCCTCAGGAGAGTATATAAATTCGTCTATATGGTTGCCCTCGTAGAAATAACGCGGCTCGCAGGGGGTATATTTATAATCAAAGGTCTCCACGATTATGAGCTTCACCTTCATCTTTTGAGGGATAATGCTCTTAATATAAACGCTTGCCTGCTGACCGACTTTCACCGAGTCCTTACTCTCCGCAAGGCCTGCCAAATTGGGAGAAAGCTCAACAAAAGCCCCATAGCTTTCAACAGAGCGAACAATTCCCGCAACTGTCTCTCCGGCTCGGAACATATCTGCGTTCTCCTGCCATGTACCTAAGAGTTCCTTGTGGCTCAGGCTGATTCTGCCGTTTTCTATTGATTTAATCACGGCCTTTATGTTCATTCCTACGGTAAAACGCTCTCTCGGATGCTCGATTCTTGAAACGGAAATTGCATCAATAGGCATCAGAGCAACAATTCCGCAGCCGATATCCGCAAAGGCGCCGAAGGTTTCAAGATGGGTTATTCGAGCGTCTACTATATCACCCACTCTAAGGGTGCTGATAAAACCGTCCATGCACCTGCGCTGAGCCTTTTCTCTTGAAAGAACGGCCACCGCCTCACCGGCTTCATTTCGGGAAAAGCCTGTTATTACAAAACTTACAGGTCTGCCCACTCGGCTTATTACCGCTATATCCCTAACTCTGCCCTCTCTTATTCCCAAAGCACCCTCCTGCCTTGGGATTACGCCCTTTATACAGCCTAAATCAACAGTCAGATTATGTAAAGAGTCGCAAACTGTGGCTCTTGCCTCCAGTATTCTCTGCTCCTTGTATGCCTCACCGAGCGTGGTAAGATTTCGCATACACAGGCTGTTTTCCTTTTTCTCCATAAGACAACCTTCAGGTAAAAAGTCCGCCATATCAATTCCTCACTTTTTATGTTTATAGCTATTTTTATGAGGCGAGGCTCTCATTTATTACTTAGGAAAAACGCCTATTTGAACAGTATGTGAATTTTTAGATATATATTGAAAAAAACATAAATTTATAGTAAAATATGAACTATATTACTCTTGGATGTGATTTTATGAAAAAAAACTTGGGACTTATGTCAATACTATTGGTTTTGGCTTTCTTTGTATCTATGCTTACTGCCTGTAACGCCGGTACAAAAAACGCAACTCCCGATGAGGTAACTACTACCGCTGCGGCAGAAACTACAACCGAAGCCATAGAGACCACCACCGCAGCTCCCGCTGCAACTGCACCGTCAACATCTAAACCTCAAAATCAAACTTCAGGCGGTTCATCAGGCGGCTCAGGACACTCCGGCGGCAATTCCTCCGGCGGCAATTCCTCAGGCGGCAGTACCCAAAAACCTACCAATCCCGGAACTAATGTAAACGGAGAGCCCGTAGGTCCTGCTCCCACAAAATGCACCGTTACCGTAGGAAGCAAAGGCTATACGGTAGAGCTTGGCGAAACCTTCACTTATGTTTGCAAGCTCAAAACCCCCAAAAAAATTGAGGACATTCAAGCTACCCTCACCTACGACTCCACAATGCTTGAACTGATTGACGTTGAATTCCCCGTTATGGGCGATGCCCCAATCTACAACACAAATCTCTACAATGAAATTAAGTTTAACGCAATCAACCTAAGGGGCTTCGACTTTACCAAAGAGAATGACTTGGTAACGGTAGAGTTCAAGGTTATCAAAAAGGGCGGCACAGCTATCGCAACGGCCATAGAGGTTATGAGCGAGGTTGGCACAGGAAACGCATACGTTAATAACTACGTCTTCGCAGGAGGCGTTGAAGTAAAAGAAATTATTGAAAAATAATCATAAATACTGAAAGGATAATAAAAAATGAAACTCAAAAAAATCTTAATTCTCATGCTCACTACAATTCTCACCGCAGGCTGTGTGCTTGCTCTCGGCGGCTGCTCAGGCAACTCCTCAAATCCCACAGATTCCACCACCGGCGCACCTGCTCCTGAGGGAAAGCCTCAGGTAAACCCCGCAGTTAAGCATGACACCGAGAACAAAATCGGCTATCAGCTCGAAATGCCTAAGGACGGCGAGGAAATCGCAATACTTCACACCTCAATGGGCGACATTACCTGGAGATTTTTCCCCGAACACGCACCCAAGGCTGTTGAGAACTTTATCACTCTCGCAAAAGAGGGTAAATTCAATAATATTATCTTTCATAGAGTTATCAACGACTTTATGATTCAGGGCGGAGACTACGAAAATCAGAACGGC
>JAQXHW010000148.1 GCA_029007475.1 Oscillospiraceae bacterium
TCCACTCTATTGCCTGAACCATATTTCACTCTCCTTAAGCACAGTTTTTGACCGTGTACATATGCATATTATACTACATTATTTCACAAGTAGCAAGTAAAAGACCAAATTCTTTACGAAAAAACAAAATAATTATGAAAAATGTCGTATTTTTCCGTAGGGAAACCTTGTTTTTCATGTGCTTTCATGAAGAAAAACGACTTATTTAACAAAAATTCTACGAAAAAATTATTAAGGGAGCTTTCACCTAATAAAACCACATTCAACAAGCATGTACTCCACAAGCCGCCATTGTGATTTTACAGTTTTTTAGAATCACGAAAAGTATAAATCCCCACTTCTTACAAACAATAACAGCACCGAGAAATTTTAGTAGGCTGTTTCTGAAAACAAGTCTTTCACTTGCCGAATACTACTGAATTTCCGCAAAACTATACTAAAAAGGGGTTTATATATTATGAAAGCCACAGGAATTGTCAGAAGAATTGACGATTTAGGCAGAGTTGTCATACCTAAGGAAATCCGCCGCACACTACGTATCCGCGAGGGCGACCCGCTTGAGATATATACGGCTACCGACGGAGAGGTTATTTTCAAAAAATATTCGCCGGTAGGGGAGCTTTCGGTTTTTGCCGCTCAGTATGCGGACGTTCTATCCCGAATAAGCTCTCTGCCCACTATTATTTGTGACAGGGACCACGTTATCGCTGCCGCCGGAGTTTCAAAGCGAGAGTTTTTGGAGAGGAGAATTACAACCACTCTCGAAAACTACATGGAAAACCGCCGCAGCTTTGCCGCTCGCAGGGAGGATATCACCCCTGTGCAGCCCATTGAGGGAATTGACCGGAATGCCGCGGTAATCTATCCCATAATTGCCGCAGGAGATGTAACGGGAGCGGTGGTTATGCTCATGAGCGATACTATAAAAGTGCCAACAGACTCCGAAATTAAGCTGGCTCAGTCTGCCGCCGCTTTCCTTGGAAAGCAAATGGAAGAATAGCCCGATAAGTCAAATGATAAGTAATTTCGCGACGGCGAGATATAGAAAAGTGCTGCGGAATAACCACAGCACTTTTTCAGTTCTTTTTGAGTTTAGTTCTGAGCGACTTTACAAACTCTTTGTCCTCCTTAGAAATTCTAAAGGAATCGCAGAGCTTCTGTACTGCCTTACCGGTGATTTTATAATTAAGGGTAGTGCTTTCCAAAAAGTGCTTAACCTCCTCAATATTGAAAACACCCAAATCGGCAATAAGCCAAGCCTCTGCCATTTGAACATAGTATTCCTCGTCATCTTTCAGTAGAGAGAGAATATCCTTGGTGTGAGAAATATCCTTTTGAAGTCCCGCGAGAAAAAGCACATATCCCCAACGTCTTGTAAATGTGTCTTTAGAAAATATATATTCCTTTGCTTTATCAAAGGCAAAGTCGAAGTCAACAGGCTTCTTTAGAAACTGGAGAAGCTGGTCAACGTGCCACCAATCCTGCAAAAGCTCGAAATTATCCTCAATGAACTTAAATTTCAGCTCATTATCAGGCAAGAGCCCCATGGAGACCTGGAAATACGTTCTGTGGAGAAGCTGATTTTCGAGGACGAAATCCCTAAGCTCACTCACGTCAGTTTTATCTCTAATGAGCCTTTTGTTGTAAAGGTCAACATCTTTAGTCCTGAGATTTTCGATGCTTTCCAAGTCTCGCAGTATCTCTACATGAGTCATATTTTTCATAGGGCACCTCTTTATACTTTTACAAGAATTATATATATTCCCCTCTCGCCTGTCAACCATAGAAGCAAAAAACATTCATATCAAAATTTCATAATCTATTTTGCATTTTCGGGCAAAACAAAAAAGGAGCAGGCTGCCCTACTCCTTACTTTGCTTAACGGATTAAAATTCAAGATGAGCGTTAAATTACTTAACCTCAACCTCTGCGCCAGCCTCTTCGAGCTTAGCCTTGAGAGCCTCAGCGTCGTCCTTAGAGATTGCCTCTTTGATAGCCTTA
>JAQXHW010000149.1 GCA_029007475.1 Oscillospiraceae bacterium
AAATATGTCTGCATAGTCTTGAAAAACCCATTACGGTAACGCTGCGCGCAAGAGTAGGCCCTAAAAGCTCTAACATTACTTTTTCCATTTCAAAGGTTTGCTGGTCCGGTACAAGAAACAGCAGCTTGTCCTCGCCTTTTCTTGCAAGCTCGGCAAGATAGCTTTTTACATATTCGGTTTTTCCGCTTTTGCTGCGGCCTAACACAAATTTCAGCAAGTTAACACCTCATTATCCTTTGAAGAAGTTACATATACCTGTAAAAATCTCCACTATCTTAAATCTATACTGATATTCATTTTCCGATGATATTATTTTATATTCGCCGTCACTTAAGTTTTCCTCAAGGGTTTCCGTTTTGCTTACGGAATAAATGCATAGTGACGGAAACATAACGCACCACCAATTCTTACCCTCTGCCTTACCGATTTTCACCCTTAAAGCATCGTAAAAGCCCCCGGGCATAGTGATGTTTCCGTAGTGCCTGGTATCAAAGTACATATTTGTAATCTCCAAATCTACCGGATAGTCGTATCCATTTTGGAAAACAACATTTTCTGCGATACTCTTGAGCTTTGGAATATTTTTTTCAATAAGACGCTCTGCTTCCTCCTTGGACTCTACATCCTTGAGGATTTCCTCTCCTGCGTTTACAAGAGCATCTCTCACCCGAAGCTTCAGCTCTTGGTCGGCTTCGCTGTCGGAATTAGCTAAAATATGAACTCGAAATACTTTGTCGCTTATCTCTCGGCATTGTCCCTCAAAGGGTACAAGCATAAGAATAAAGCAAAAGGTTAGGGCGAATATTACAGACTTCAATAATCTTTTCATTACAAAAAACCTGCCTAATCAGTAGTGCTCTGATTATTGACAGGTTTTTGAGTTTTATTCAGAAGCTCCCTCGGGCAGGATTTCGCATCCATACTTTAGCGGCTCTGCCACAAATACTTCGCCGTAGGTTTCGCTGAGCTTTTGGGCACACTTATCTGCGGACTTTTTGCTCAAAAACAATGCAAACACCGCAGAGCCGGAGCCGCTCATAGCACAGCCTAAAGCCTTCTGCTTATACATTATCTTTTTAACACGGTTAATTTCCTCCAAAGCTAAGACTTCCTCGAAGTCGTTATGGAGAAAATCGGAGATATTGCGTACGCTGCCGCTGTAAAGAGCAGGAATACATAGCTTCGTATAAGAAAACTGTGCTCCTGAACGCCTATCTGCAAGTCTGTATGCCTCAGCAGTGGAAATTGAGATTTCAGGCTTGCAAATTACAATATGACACTTAGGCAGATTTTTAAGCTTTTTTAGGGTTGTGCCCGTTTCTGTTGCGTGGCAGGTTCCGCCCACGATACAGAAGGGAACATCAGCACCTACTCTCTCACCTATTACGCAGAGCTCTTTTTCGCGCATACCTGTATCATAGATTTTGTTTAGTAAAACAATGACTGCGGCGCCGTCGGCACTTCCCCCCGCGAGACCTGCACCGAAGGGAATTTTTTTCTTTATATCAATCTCGATATTTCCGTGAGTAAGCTCAGTGTACTTAAAGAATGCTTTTACGGCCTTATAAGCAATATTTGAGCTGTCGCAGGGCACACCTTCCCTGTCGCAGGTTATGGTAATCCCACCGTTTTCAGCAGGTTTTTCATCGGGGTCAGCAGTAACCGTGACAGTTTCGTAGAGAGAAACTGACTGCATGAGCATAGAAACATCATGGTAACCGTCAGGGCGTCTGCCTAAGATATCGAGTGTTAAATTAATTTTTGCCGGTGCTTTAGCCGTCAATCTCATAATCAAAGCTCCTGTAAGAATTCACGAATTCTGCTTATTGCTTCTCTAAGATGCTTGAGCGAATATGAATAAGAAACGCGTACAAAGCCCTCGCCGCTTTCGCCGAAGGCGTTTCCGGGTACTATTGCAACTCTCTTGGACTCTAAGAGCTTTGTACAAAACTCCTCAGAGGTAAGACCTGTAGATTTAATGCAAGGGAAAGAATAGAATGCTCCAAAAGGCTCAAAGCAGGTAAGTCCCATTGCGTTAAATTCTCCTACAACATATCTCCTGCGCATTTCGTATTCGCCGCGCATTTTTTCAATATCTTTATCGCCGTTTTTGAGTGCCTCTATTGCGGCATACTGAGCAACTGTGGGAGCTGACATAATACCGTACTGATGAAGTTTTGTCATCATCTCGATAATAGTGGCAGGTCCCATTGCATACCCAAGTCTCCAGCCTGTCATGGCAAAAGCCTTTGAAAAACCGTTGATAACAACAGTTCTCTCCCTCATGCCCTCAATAGCACCCATAGAGACGTGCTTTCCGCTATATGTAAGCTCGCTGTATATCTCATCGGAGATTACAAGCAAGTCGTGCTTAATAATAACCTCAGCTAAAGCCTCCAGGTCAGCCTTCCTCATTACAGCACCTGTGGGGTTGTTAGGGTACGAGAGGATAAGGAGTTTTGTTTTATCTGTTATTGCAGCTTCAAGCTCCTGAGAGGTTAATCGGAAGCTGTTTTCCTTTTTTGTGTCAATAATCTTAGGAACGGCGCCTGTCATGAGAGTTAAAGGCTCGTAGCACACAAAAGACGGCTGATGAATAAGCACCTCATCACCGGGATTTAGTAAGCAACGCATAGCAAGGTCAAGAGCCTCGCTTCCGCCTACGGTTACGAGAATCTCCGTCTTGGGCGCATAATTGAGCTCGTACTTTCTTTTTACAAAATCGGCAATCTCAACGCGGAGCTTCTCAAAGCCTCGGTTTGGAGTATACCAGGTTCTGCCCTTTTCAAGAGACTCTATGGCGGCACGGCTTACGTGCCAGGGAGTTCTGAAATCAGGCTCGCCTATTGAGAGGGATATAACATCCTCCATATCGCTGACAATATCAAAAAATCGTCTTATGCCGGAGGGTTTTACCTCAAGAATAGTTTTATTTAGTCGGCTTTCGTAATCCATCAGAACTGCATACACCTTCTTTCGTCGTCGGGTATATCTGTAAGGATTACTCCGTCGTCCTTATATCTCTTTAGGATAAAATGAGTTGCAGTTGAGAGAATACCGTCAAGAGCTGAGAGCTTCCTTGATACAAAAGAGGAAACGTCCTGTATTGTATCGCCCTTAACTATTAGGGCAAGGTCGTATGTGCCTGCCATAAGATAGACAGACGCAACCTCGTCAAAGCCCATAATTTTTTCGGCAACCTCATCAAAGCCTTTTTCCTTAAGGGGGGTAACCTTTAGCTCGATATAGGCGGTAACTCCCGAGTCCTCAACATTCTCAAAGTCAACAATTGCTCGGTGACCCTTGATAATGCCTTGCTTTTCATAGCTTCTTATGCGGTCTATGATGTTCTCCTCAGTCTCGTCAAGCATAAGCGCGAGCTCCGCAGGGGAATAATCGGAATTTTCGGAAAGAAGTCTTAATAATTTGTCCATCACACAATCTCCTTTTTTATATTGAGGCAGCCAGAGTTTCGCTGACGCTGCCAAAAAGGTCTACACATACAGCAGCGGCAATACAAAATAGCTCCTTATCCTCGTCTTTAATATCCAGCTCAAAATAGCCTCTTGAGGAAAAATGATTATCCGCTTGCGCCATAATGAGTTTATCATTTTTATCGTAAATTCTAAAGGCTCTGCCAAAGCAGTCGTCCTTCATAAACCAATCAAGACCGTGAAATTTATACTCGGGAACACCACCAGTATCCATGACGGTCACCCCTACGGTTTTGCCCTTTACATTAACCCCGAAAGCATAAAAAAACTTTAGGGGCACAAGTCGCATACGAGCAAGAGAGATACCCTCAGGAGTCGAAATTGAAAACTTATCACAGGTTGTACCCTTGTATCCCGTAACTTTGTAAAGCTCTTTTCCCCTGTCGTCAGAGAGAGTAAAAATAAGTCCTGCTCCGTCGGAGTTTTTTTTCATAAAAAGTCTCATATAATCACTACCTGTTTATAGTTGTTAGTATTATATGTAGATTAGTAAAAATTAGTAAAGTCTTTTTCTGATGCTCTTTCCGAACACCTTAAACTTTGTTCTGCCTCTGCGGTCATAGCCAAAATCAATGGCATAGCACGCAAGATAACCCAGTACCGTCCAAAAGCTTATAACCAAGAAAGACACATCAAAGAGGATAGTTTTCTCGACCAAAGCGTAGACAAAATAAGCAAACATAAACGCAAGCAAACAGGGAT
>JAQXHW010000150.1 GCA_029007475.1 Oscillospiraceae bacterium
GGATGGGAGCAGAGGAATTTGTAAAAGTTAAAAACATACTCCTCTAAGTTTTGGTCACTCTTTGCTCCCGAGAAGGTCTCAACAAGCTTCAAAAAATCATAATCCCGTCGGGAATACATATCCTCCATGGTTATACGCATAGCGTCTCGCTTTATAAGAGAAAGCTCGCTGTCGTCGGCGATACGGTAATCGCTTTGGGCAGATATTACGCCTGCAAATTCCCTGACGATGTTTCCGCAGAAGCTGTCTACCGTGGAGATATCGGCTAAAGGAAGGTGGAGAAGCTGACGGCGGTACCAGGGTTTTCCCGGATTTTTAGCCATAAGCTCCTGAAGCTTTTGACCTATCCTCATTTTAAGCTCGGCAGTTGCCGCCTTTGTGTAGGTAACGACCAAAAGCCTGTCAATGGGCGTTGGGTTATCGCCCTCGGTAATTCTCCTTATTACTCTCTCTACCAATGCCGCTGTCTTACCTGAGCCTGCAGCGGCGCTGACGAGAATTGAGCCGTCTCTTGAGTCTATTGCAAGTTTTTGATTTTCCGTCCAATTTCTGCTCACTTTTCTCCCTCCCCGTCGTCGCTGTTGACTCCTAATATTTCGCTAATTTCATCTCTCTTGTAGGTAAATACCGTCTTTTCGGGGTCCTCGTCGCCATGGCGGCAGAGGCTGTGATAGGGACAGTATCTGCAAGCGTCCTCACTGCCGCCCTTTAGAGGTACAGCCTCGATTCTGCCGCTTTTTATCTCTTTTGCCATTTCCCCTATCATCTTATCAACCTTCTCGAAAATCTTGCCGAATTCCTCTAAGGTTGCAAGACTGTCAGCACCCTTGAGCATACCCTTTACAAGACTTACGGGTATGTAAGTGCCGTTTATATTTTCTTCCATGGCATTCAATACATCACTGTCATTCAAAATTAGACCGTTGAGTCGAAGTTCTTTATAGACTTCACCCATTATTTCTTCGGGGTCCTTGCTCTCCGATTTAATTATGGGTACATAGGCCGGAGAATATAGGACTCCCGCAGGCAGTAAGCCCTTGCCGAACCTTTCGCTGTCACCCCGGCAGAGTATAGAAAGGTATAGGAGCATCTGCATATCAAGTCCGAAAAGCACTCGGGAGAGGGAAAATTTCTTAGGTCCCGTCTTATAATCAATAATTCTTATGTACTTTTTCCCATCCTGCTCATAAATGTCAGCACGGTCAATCTTGCCTATTACGGTAATCCTTTGACCGTCGGGCAAGGTTAACTCGTAGGCCGGGATATCCTTGCCGATATTAAGCTCGAAAATATCAGGAGTGAATTTTGACTGCTTCAGCTCGTCTATCTGATGAATGAGCAGCTTTGTGAGAGATTCCCTCACCCTTGTAAAGAGATAAAGAAATCTTTCGCTCTTATCCTTTGAGCCGCCTAAACGGCTTTCGATATAGGTATCCATAATTTTTGAAAGCTCTTCGCTTACCTGCTTGCGAGTTAAGGACGAAAGCTCCTCTTTGCTGTGGTTTTTCAGAAAAACCTCCAGGATATAATGAACGTAGGTACCGTATTCTAAGCTATCCATTTCAGCTCTCTTGCGCTCATTAAGCCTCAAACCGTAGCGGCAATAGTAAAAGAACTTGCATCTGTAAAAAGTATCGCTTCTTGACGCCGTTAAATAGTAATTATCTCCGTACAAAAGCGATGGACTTTCCTTCTCCTTAAGCCTAAAAGGCTCTTTATTCTTCGCTCTTGCGAGGGCATCAACCGAAGGGGCATATCTTTCACTTTTTCGATAATACTCAGAAAGAGCCTCTGTGAGCCTGTCAGTTGAGCCGACACGTCTTGCAAACATGGAAAAGCCGGGCTTTTCTGCCCAAAGGCGAGAGAGATTATCAACTGAGTCAAAGCTGTCCAGCTCTATGTTTACAAACACATTTCTTATCTCGGTAAAAATTTCGGAGGGCTTGTTGCTTTGCTCTTTGTTATCATTTACGGGAAAACTCACAAATAGCTTTTCGGAGGCACTGCTCAAAGCATAGTAACAATGATATCGCTCACGGGTATAGTCAAGCTCTACGGTTGCATCGGAAAATATTCCTGCTTGCGTTAGGGTATGACGCTCGGCGTTGGTAAAAAGTCCGCCGCTTTGTGATACCTTGGGGAACTCGCCCTCAACGGCACCCATTACAAACACTGCCTTTTTCCCGCTTAGACGAAGTCTTTCAATATCGCCCACGGTAACCTCATCAATAGCTCTCGGGATATAGGCAAGGTCAAGATTCATAAACTGAAGCGCAAGAAGCTCCGAATACTCCTCAGGACTTACTCTTCTATCGCCTATTACCGCTACGGTGCGGTCAAGGGTATCAACAAAGGCTTCCCAAAGTCGGAGCTGTTCCTGAGAAAGTCTTAGTTCTCCGCGAGAATTAAGTTCATCTGAGAGCGCGCCGATATTTTCCGGTACGTTATATTTGAGAAGCAAAGTATAAAGGCTCTCGGAAATCTCCCTTGCGTTGGCGTCCTTTACTGAATTTTTGAAATCAAGAAGCGGCTCCATAAGCATTTTTCGAACACTCTCTGCCCGAGAAAGCTCAAGAAGGTCGTCGGCGCTAAACTCATCGGCAAAGCCTCGAGGATTAGCGGTAAACTCGTTATAGAAGGACTTTCCGCTAAGGCTCCAGGTAAAGACATAATTTTCAAAAATACTGATTTTTAACGCGTCTACTCCCAAAAGACCTGACTTAAGCACTGCAAGAACGCTGTTCTTATCAAAGTAATTATTGACGCAGTCAAACACAGCAAAAACTAACTTCATCAAGGGGCTTGACATTACGTTCTTCGGATTATCGGTAAAGTGAGAAATTCCGTAGGAGGTGAGAGTATTTTCAAGGGTTGCGCGATAGCCGGAAATATCCCTTAATATAATTGCAAAATCCTTATATGAATAGCCCTCCTCCATAACAAGACGCTTTATATTCCGTGCCACGAAGTCGGCTTCCTCAAATATATCGGTAGCGCAATATAGCCTGATATTCTCAGGTTTTTCGCTGACCGTGATTTTTTCGTCCTCCTCTGACATTAATGCGAAAGCATTTTCTTCTAAGAGGGAAAGTTCAGAATTTTCAAAATAACCGCTGTATGTACAAAGCTCATCCGGAGCGATTTTGACTCCGTTATTATGAGCGAGCATTTTGATATGTGCTGCGGTTTCCCTCGATACGCTGAAAATGCTGTTTTCTCCTGCTGCACCGTCATCGCTGAGAGTTACTAACAGCTCATCGCTCTCGCATATCAGTCTCTCAATAATATCGTACTCCAATTTAGAAAAACTCAAGAAGCCGTCGATACAAACCTTGTAGCCTTTGAAGAAATCTCTTCCGAGCATCAGGTCATAAGCTATGGAAAGCTCTCCGTCGGGATCCTCAAAGGAATTCTCCATTAGCGCATCAAAGGTTTTAAGCACCAAGGAAACATCATGGAGCTTGTTTCTCAAGGTTTTAGAGTAACCCTCTGAAACTTCTAAATCCTCTGCCTTAATCTTGTTTCTCATGAGGTCATGACGGGTTGAGAGAAGCTTTGAAACGAGCTTTAGGGTAGATTTTTCTTTACCGTAAACCAAGAGATTATCGGAGGTTTCCTTTAGGGCAACACTCATAAGCAGAGATTTTACAGAATCGTCTGCCAAATTTCCCGGAACATAGCCTGCAAGTGAAAAAATATGTCTGCATAGTCTTGAAAAACCCATTACGGTGACGCTGCGCGCAAGAGTAGGCCCTAAAAGCTCTAACATTCCTTTTTCCATTTCAAAGGTTTGCTGGTCAGGCACAAGAAACAGCAGCTTGTCCTCGCCTTTTCTTGCAAGCTCTGCAAGATAGCTTCTTACATATTCGGTTTTACCGCTTTTGCTGCGACCTAACACAAATTTAAGCAAGTCTCACACCTCATTATCCTTTGAAGAAATTACATATACCTGTAAAAATCTCCACTATCTTAAATCTATACTGATATTCATTTTCCGATGATATTATTTTATATTCGCCGTCACTTAAGTTTTCCTCAAGGGTTTCCGTTTTGCTTAC
>JAQXHW010000151.1 GCA_029007475.1 Oscillospiraceae bacterium
GTCAAGCGCTGAGGTAGGCTCGTCCATTAGGAGTACCTCAGGCTCTACTGCCAAGGCTCTTGCAATACATAGCCTCTGTTGCTGGCCGCCCGAAAGACCGAGAGCGTTCTTTTTGAGCCTGTCCTTGACCTCGTCCCATATTGCGGCGCTTTTAAGGGCTTTTTCGACAATTTCATCAAGCTGAGCTTTGCTTTTAACTCCGTGAGTTTTCGGGCCGTAGGCTATGTTGTCGTAAATACTCATGGGGAAGGGGTTAGGCTTCTGAAATACCATTCCTACGCGTTTTCTCAGCTCATTTACGTCGTAGTCCTTGTAAATATCTTCTCCATCAAGTGTAACTTCACCCTCGATTTTGCAGATGTCTACCAGGTCGTTCATTCTGTTTAGACATTTGAGCAGCGTAGACTTACCGCAGCCCGAAGGGCCGATAAAGGCGGTAATCTTGTTTTTTTCAATGGCCATATTTATATTCTTCAGCGCTTGATGATTCCCATACCAAAGGTTAAGATGATTAACATTAATTATACTATTCATACATTTCTCCTTTTTGCAAAGAACCTGCCTACAAGTGATGCACAGAGGTTGATAATCACCGTTAGGATAAGGAGTATTGCGGCTATGGCAAAGGCTATGCCGAATTCTCCCTGCTCTTTTGCGTAGACGTAGAGGGCAACCGTTAAAGTAGCACCGGGACTCATGAGTCCGCTAATAATTCCGTTTAAGGCGTGAGCAAAACCGGCGGTAAAAAGTAGTGCCGCG
The DNA here is from genome assembly GCA_029007475.1 of Oscillospiraceae bacterium. Classification (GTDB taxonomy): domain Bacteria; phylum Bacillota; class Clostridia; order Oscillospirales; family Acutalibacteraceae; genus Ruminococcoides. Next base: position 760 of record JAQXHW010000151.1, read on the forward strand.
GATTCGCCTAATATTCTGCCCACGGTCAATATACAGCCTGTTATTACTCCGTCAACACAGTTAGGCAGTACCACCGTTCTTACTACTCTCCATTTTCCGGCACCCAAACCGAAAGCACCTTCACGGTAAGAAACAGGTACGGTTTTAAGGCTCTCCTGAGTTGTTCTCATAATTGTTGGTAAATTCATAACCGCAAGAGTGAGAGCACCAACTAAGAGTGAGGTTTGGAAGCCTAAGACTTCACAGAAGAAAAGCATACCCACCAAGCCGTAGATAATTGAGGGAATACCCGAAAGCGTCTCAGCAGTATATTCAATAATACTCACAAGACGTTTGTTTTTTGCGTATTCCGTAAGATAAATTGCCGCACCAACACCCAAGGGAACTACTATAACTAATGTAGCAAGAACGATGTAAAGTGTGTTCAAAATATCCGGGAGTATTCCTACAGTGCCGTTAAGACGGCTGGGGCTTGTGGAGAGAAGCTCCCAAGAAATATTCGGAATACCTTTTGCTAAAACGTAGATTATGAGAAATGCCGCCAACGCAACGGTAATCCCGACGCATAACCACATAAGTATTCTCATGGTGAGAATATAGGATTTTCTTTTTTTGGAAATTGAACTTTTCACTTATTCTTTCCCTCCCTTGATTTTCCCTTGAGGAAAAAGTTAAGGCTTGCATTTATGAGCATAATGAAGAGAAAGAGAACCAAGGCTATTGAGAAAAGAGCCTGTCTTTGAAGTCCCTGAGAGTATGCCATCTCACTTGCAACGGCTGTGGTTAAGAAACGTACACTCTCGAATATAGAGGGCATATTGGGAGCGTTTCCCGAGACCATCATAACCGCCATAGCTTCTCCGATAGCTCGTCCCACACCTAAAACAACCGCCGTGGCAATACCGCTTTTCGCAGCAGGTACCGATACTTTGAAATAGGTTTCGATTTTAGTTGCACCTAAGGCAAGGGAAGCTTCCTCGTATTCCTTAGGTACTGCCTCCAGGGAAGTAATGGATACTTTAATAATAGAGGGTAAAATCATAATTGCGAGAACAATTATAGAAGCAAGTAAGCTGGCTCCGTCTGCGAGGTTGAATATTTGTTTTATGCCGGGTACCAAGACCATCATACCCACAAGTCCGTAAACTACCGAGGGTATTCCTGCTAAGAGATTAACGGCAGCTTCTACGGCGAATTTCACCTTTTTAGGCGCAACCTTTGCAAGATATACTGCGGCCATAAAGCCTACGGGAACGCCTAAGACAATAGCTCCTGCCGTACCGTACACACTTGTAAGAATAAAGGGGAGAATACCGAATTTTGGTTCTGCCGAGGTTGATTTCCACTCAGTTCCGAAAAGAAATTCAGATAGTCCTATTTCAGCTATTGCGGGAATTCCCGCGATAATGAGATATACGGTTATGAGTAAAACACAGCCGACAGTAACGAGTCCGAGTATTAGGAAAATCCCGTGTATAACTCTCTCGAAGGCCTGTTTTTTGATTTTAGTCATGTAATCACCTTATTGTTAGGAAAGGCTTATTTTGCAGGTACTACTCCTGCCATTGAGATACATTCTGAAGCCTTTTCCGATGTAGCGAATTCAAAGAAGCTCTTTGCGGAGTCTGATAGGGGTGCGTCTTTCTTTGTTACCAATACAAAGGGTCTCTGAATTTTGTAGCTTTGATTTTTAACATTTTCTTCAGAGGGTGAAACTCCCTCAACATCTACTGCCTTTACTGTATCCTTGAGAGCTGATATTGAAGCGTAGCCTATGGCATTTTTATTGTTTGATACGGTAGTGATTACGTCGCCGGTAGAGGTAAGCTCTTGACGGTATTTGCAGATATCCTCGGTGTCGGTGGCAGCCTCAAAGCCGTCTCTTGTTCCGCTGCCCGATTCACGTCCGATACATACAATCTGTAAATCTTCGCCGCCTAAGTCTTTCCAGTTGGTAATTTCGCCTGTGTAAATCTTCTTAATATCATCGAGACTTAAGTTGCTGACAGGATTATCGGGATGCACGATAACTGCGATTCCGTCGTATGCAAGAACTGTGCCCTCAAGACCTTTATCTTTTTCCTCGTCCTTGAGATTTCTGCTCGATAACCCGATGTCACATCTGCCGCTTTCAACTGCCTGAATTCCTGCTGAAGAGCCGGTGGGGTTATATGTTACCTTAATGCCTGTGTCTTTTTCATAGGTCTCACCTAAAATTCCCATAACCTCTTCCATTGAGGTTGAACCCTCGGTTGAAACGGAAGCCGGTTTTTGAGCTGTGCAGCCTGTAAGCAGCATAACACCTAATACGGCAGCGGTTAATGTGCATAGAATTGTTTGCAATTTTTTCTTCATGATTAAAACTCCTTTTCATTAGATTGATTTCAGTATATTCTCCTCTTGTTAAGTATTCGTGTCGACAAAAGTTAAATTTTTATAAAATAAATTTGTGCTGTGTTAAGCGTTTGTAAGGCGTGAAAGTCAAGTTATCACTATATATTTATGTATTATTTTCTATAAAGTATTTGCAAAAAAGTATAAATTGGTGTATATTTATCGTGGTGAAGATTATGGAAAACGAACATAAGGGGCACAGAGCCCGCATGAAAAAGCGTTACTTAAGTACCGGCTTTGATTCTTTTGAACCTCATGAAATCTTAGAGTTTGTCCTTTTTTATTGCTATCCGCAAAAAGATACTAACCCTGTTGCTCATAAGCTACTCGACACTTTCGGCTCTATTAGCGCAATTTTTGACGCACCCTTCGATACCCTTGTAAAAGCGGGGCTTTCCGAGCATGCGGCAGCCTATATAAAAATGCTTCCCGACGTATCGAGAGTTTACCTGGATGACAGAAATAATAATCGGAGTAAAATTATCAATCTAAATAGATTAGAGAGTTACTTTATAAGTAAGTTTGTGGGCAGGGTTGAGGAACACTTTATTTTGCTTCTTATGGACTCTAAGTGTAAGGAGCTATTTTGCGGGGTTATTTCTTCGGGTACAAACACGAACTCAGATGTTAATGTGAGAAAAATCGTTGACTTAGCTATGCGGTATAATGCTGTAATTGCCGCGGTGGCTCATAACCACCCAAGTGGAATTGCGCTTCCCAGCAGTACCGATATCCGTACAACAGTATCGCTTTCAAAAACACTCTCATGTGTGGGAGTAACTCTTTATGACCACGTTGTTGTGGCTGATGACGACGCGATATCTATGCGAAATTCCGCTCTGTGTGATGAGGCTTTCTTTTAAGACGAAGTTGATTAAAACTTTTGATTTCGCTTTTTTGCCGTATTATTTATATTCTCTGCATGTTAAATAAAGAAAGAATTGCAGCGCCGACCTTAGCATTGTGTCAGCGCTGTCTGTTATTTTTTTATGATTTTTTTGATTTATCGGTAATAAGGGTTTGCCTGAGATGCTCGTAATATAACGTCTGCCTCAAAAATATCTGGAAGCGTTTATAAATAGTAATGAAAACATGAAACCGTAAAGGACAGTCCGTGTGAAAAAATCTTCTTCACTTTCAAAAAATGTCGAATCCACCCCCTTTTATTTTTATATGTTTATGATATAATATAAAATTGGTAAACTGTTTACATAATGTTGTTGCAGATTTGATTGTTTATTTAGTACGTAGCTTAGCAACATAAATATGATGAGAGAGGTGAAAGTATGCCCGACAAGTTTATTTTACATTCAAAATATAAGCCCACAGGCGACCAGCCTCAGGCGATAGATACGTTGGTTAACAGCATAAACGCGGGAAATCGTGAACAAACCCTATTAGGTGTTACCGGTTCGGGAAAAACTTTTACAATGGCAAACGTCATTGAAAGGCTGAATCGGCCTACTCTTGTTTTGGCACACAATAAGACCCTCGCCGCTCAGCTTTGCTCGGAGTTCAAGGAATTTTTTCCTGAAAATGCCGTAGAATACTTTGTCTCATACTACGATTATTATCAACCCGAGGCATATATCCCGGGTACTGATACCTATATCGAAAAGGATTCTGCGGTAAACGACGAAATTGATAAGCTGCGCCACAGCGCAACCCTTGCTCTTTCCGAAAGACGAGATGTAATAATAGTTGCCTCTGTTTCCTGTATATATACTTTAGGCGACCCTATCGACTACCGTGCCATGGTAATATCCCTGAGACCGGGAATGGCTA
>JAQXHW010000152.1 GCA_029007475.1 Oscillospiraceae bacterium
AGTATGAGCGTAACGACGTTAACTTTACACGTAATAAGTTCCGTGTGCGAGGTGACGTGGTTGAGGTGTATCCCGCCTACGCCAACGAGACCGCTTTGCGCATTGAGTTCTTTGGTGATGAAATTGACCGCATAAGTGAGATAAACGTGGTTACGGGAAAGGCAAAAATGACCGTACCGCACGTGGCAATTTATCCCGCCTCTCACTATATTGTATCAGCGGATAAGCTGTTCGAAGCCACTAAGGAGCTTGAGCGCGAAATGGAGGAGAGGGTAAAGTTTTTTACTGAGCAAGGAAAACTCATCGAGGCTCAGCGAATTGAACAGCGCACCCGATATGATATCGAAATGCTCCGCGAGATAGGCTTTTGTTCGGGAATTGAAAACTACTCCCGCGTTCTGTCAGGACGACCTGCTGGCTCTATGCCCACAACACTTTTAGACTATTTCCCTGAGGACTTTTTGCTGTTTGTTGACGAGTCCCACGTATCTCTGCCCCAGGTTAGAGGAATGTTTGCAGGAGATAGAGCAAGAAAGCAGATTTTGGTGGACTATGGCTTCAGACTTCCCTCTGCCTTTGATAACCGGCCTCTCAATTTTGACGAGTTCTATAATCATATTAATCAAGCGGTGTTCGTAAGTGCTACCCCCGGAGATTTGGAGTACGAAAAATCAGCGGTAGTAGCCGAGCAGATTATACGTCCCACAGGACTTTTAGACCCTGAAATCTCAGTAAGGCCTATTGAAGGACAGGTTGACGACCTGATTTCAGAAATAAATTTAAGAGTTGAAAAGAATCAGCGAGTGCTTGTTACAACTTTAACAAAGCGAATGGCTGAGGACTTAACCTCTTATCTCGATTCAGTGGGAATCAAGGTGCGCTATATGCACCACGATATTGACACCGTTGAAAGAATGGAGATTATCCGTGACCTGAGACTTCAAAAATTTGACGTGCTTGTAGGTATCAATTTGCTTCGTGAAGGTCTTGATATCCCCGAAGTGTCGTTGGTTGCAATCTTGGACGCCGACAAGGAGGGTTTCCTGCGCTCAGAGCGAAGCCTTGTTCAGACAATAGGAAGAGCCGCAAGAAACTCTGAGGGAACGGTTATTATGTACGCCGACTCCGTTACGGAGAGTATGAAAAAGGCTATTGTTGAAACTAACAGACGCCGTGAGATTCAGAAAAAATACAACGAAGAGCACGGTATTGTTCCTCAGACAATCGAAAAAAAGGTTGCCGATATTATCGAGATTTCAACCCACAGCGATGATAACGAGGACGATTTTTCACGGTTGCCTAAAGCTGATAAGCTTCGCTTAATTGAAGAACTGAAACGTGAGATGAAAGCGGCCGCAAAGCTGCTTGAGTTCGAGCATGCGGCGTTTTTGAGAGATAAAATCAATAAGTTAAAGGATAGGATTTAAGGTATGGCACAGTCGAAAGCAAATAAAACTGAATATACCAACGAAAGCATAACCTCTCTAAAGGGAGCTGACCGAGTACGAAAAAGACCGGCAGTTATTTTCGGCTCAGACGGTATCGAGGGTTGTCAGCACGCTGTATTCGAGATTCTCAGTAACTCTGTTGACGAGGCTCGCGAGGGCTATGGCAAGGAGATTGTTCTAACCCGTTTTCTTGACGGCTCCTTTCAGGTTGAGGACCACGGAAGAGGAATCCCTGTTGATTACAACAACCGAGAGAAATGCTACAACTACGAATTGGTTTTCATGGAGCTGTACGCCGGCGGTAAATATGATAATAACTCAGGCTCTAACTATGAGTATTCCTTAGGTCTCAACGGCTTAGGCCTGTGCTCAACTCAGTATTCCTCCGAGTACATGGATGTTGATATTCGCCGTGACGGCTTTCGTTATAACTTAAGCTTCAAAAAAGGTAAGCTGTCGGGCAAAATGAAAAAAGAGGAATATTCTAAGAAGGACACAGGCACAATTATCCGTTGGAAGCCTGATTTAGAGGTTTTTACGGATATTGATATCTCCCCCGAATATTTCGTAGATATTCTAAAGCGACAATCCATTGTCAATTCAGGTATCAGCTTTGTTTTCAAGAATCAGACCTCGGCATCTCATTTCGATACTACAACCTTTAAGTACGAAAACGGTATCTTAGACCACGTCAAAGAGATTGTAGGAGAGGAAACCTTAAGCTCTGTGCTGTTTTGGCAGGGCGACAGAATGGCTCAGGACAGAGACGACAAGGGCGAGTACAAGTGTAATATTAACGTAGCATTAGCTTTCTCTAATAAACATTCGGGCACCGAGTATTACCACAACTCAAGCTGGCTTGAAATCGGCGGCTCACCCGATAAGGCTGTGCGAAACGCCTTTGTGTATCAGATTGACGCTTGGCTCAAGGCAAATTCAAAGTACACTAAAAACGAGTCAAAAATAACATATAACGACGTAGAGGATTGCCTTGTTATCTGCATATCCTCTTTCTCAAGCGTCACCTCCTACGCAAACCAGACAAAAAAGGCTATTACAAATAAGGGTATTCAGGATGTAATGACCGACTTTCTCAAGCATAACTTAGAGGTCTATTTTATCGAAAATCCCATTGAAGCCGAAAGAGTTTGCAATCAGGTATTGATAAATAAGCGAAGCCGCGAAAATGCCGAGAAAACGCGCCAAAACCTAAAGAAAAAGCTAACAGTCACAATGGATATGACCAACCGTGTGGCAAAATTCGTAGACTGCCGAAGCAAGGATTCCGGCGAAAGAGAGCTTTTCATCGTTGAGGGCGATTCTGCTTTGGGCTCCTGTAAGCAGGCTCGCGACCCATATTTTCAGGCTGTTATGCCTATCCGCGGCAAGATATTAAACTGCTTAAAGGCTGATTTTTCGCGAATTTTCAAGAGTGATATTATCACCGACTTAATAAAGGTTTTAGGCTGCGGAGTTGAGGTTAATTCCAAGTCCAACAAGGACATTTCCTCGTTTAGTCTCGAAAACCTAAGATACTCAAAAATAATCATCTGTACCGATGCCGACGTAGACGGTTATCAGATTCGTACCCTGCTTCTTACAATGCTTTATAGGCTTACTCCTACTCTTATTGAGGAGGGCAAGGTCTTTATCGCCGAGTCACCTCTTTATGAGATTACCTCGAAAGATAAGACCTACTTTGCCTATACTGAGCAGGAAAAGGAAAAGTACATCAATGAAATCGGCAATTCCCGTTATACCATACAGAGAAGCAAGGGTCTCGGTGAAAACCAGCCCGACATGATGAACTTAACCACCATGAATCCCGCTACCCGCCGGCTTATTCAGGTTATCCCCGACGATATAGAGAAAACTGCCGAAATGTTTGATGTACTCCTTGGTGACAATCTGCAAGGCAGAAAGGATTATATCGTAAGCTATGGCGCAAATTATATTGATAATCTTGATTTATCATAAGAAAGGAGAGAATTGAATGGCTAAAAAACAAAAAGAGCGACAGGCTGTATTGCCCGCCGCAACAGGTGTTATTG